>CAZODX010000084.1:3538-6298 GCA_964578715.1 uncultured Thermotogae bacterium
GAATTCATGGAACCCCATTCGGTCGCCAAGCTGATCGGCTCGCCACCGGGCTATGTGGGCTACGAAGAAGGGGGACAGCTCACCGAAGCCGTGCGCCGCAAGCCCTACAGAGTGATTCTCTTCGACGAGATCGAGAAGGCCCATCGCGACGTCTTCAATATACTGTTACAAGTCCTCGATGACGGGCGGCTCACCGACGGCCACGGCCGCACCGTCGACTTCAAGAACACCATTATCTTAATGACGAGCAATCTTGGGAGCGAGCAGATCGTCTCCAAGACGACGCAGCTGGGCTTTGTCAGCGAGAAGAACGACGCCCACGAGCGCTCCTATCAAGAGATCCGAGAGCGCGTCTTGAGTGAAGTGAAGAAGTTCTTCCGGCCGGAATTCTTAAACAGGCTCGACGGGATTATCGTCTTCCGGCCGCTGTCGAAAGAGAATCTTGTGGAGATCGTCTCGTTGAAGTTGGAAGCGTTGCGCAAGAAGCTTGCGGAGCGCGAGATCTCTCTAGAAGTGAGCGAGCGCGCCAAGGAGCTCTTAGCGGAGAAGGGCTACGACCCGCTCTATGGGGCGCGCCCGCTGCAGCGTGTGATCCAAGAAGAGATCGAGAACGAGCTCGCCATGCACATCGTCGAGAACAAGCTCAAAGAAGGGGACACGGTGCGCGTGGACGCTCACGACGGCAAGTTCGTGATCGAGGTCTTGGCACCTGAAGTGGCTATCTCAGCGGGGTGAGCTTTATGAAGAGCCTCGCTTGGCAATCAGCTTGAGGCGCTTCAAATCTTGGAGCGACCAGCGGGCCTGCCATTCAATGATCTCCTTGAGGGTCTTCGGCGGGAAAGTATCGCTGGGGTGATGAAAGGAGACGGTCACCTTCCGACCATCAGGGTGACGGTAATGGCGATGGGAGCCGGTTGATTGATCTAGATAGAAGCCGTCACGTTCGAGGGCACTGATCAAACGGCGAGCCGTAAGGCTACGCAGCTTACTATAGTCAATGCGATCCATCGGACGTGATCACAGCGACAAGAGGTTCATCGGAGACCTTCACATCTGGGGGGATGGCTTCTCCGTGGCGGATCATGCTGGTCACGACGAGCTGCACGACTTCTTGGATGTTTTTGAGTGCTTCTTCGGGGGTATAGCCCCACGTGGAGGCCCCATGCTGGCGCAAGGCCGGACAATAAGCATGATAGGCCATCCGTCCATCCTCGAAGGGGTCTTCCTCAAGGACAATAGCAAAGAGATATGATTTTAGAGCCTGAGTTCTCTTCGTGGCCGTTGGACTCTTCTTCACAGAGTTTAGTGTATCACGGGGTGAAACCGACGTCAAGCCATCGGGCACGTATCAGTGACGGTTTGACGCGGCCCTTGATCCCTGCTACACTGCTGCTGGGAGTATCTATGGCTGTGCAGATCACCAAGCGGCTCTTCACCGTAACTGAGTACTATCAGATGGCCCAGGCGGGCATTCTCTCCGAAGACGACCGCGTCGAACTGTTAGAAGGGGAGATCTTCGAGATGAGTCCAATCAGCAGTCGTCACGCCAGCTGTGTGGATCGTTTAACGCGTCTCCTCTCTGAACGAGCAGGGGGACACGCAATCGTCAGGGTGCAGAATCCCGTGCGGCTCAGTGATTACTCTGAGCCCCAGCCCGATGTAACTTTGCTGAAACTCCGCCCAGACTTCTACAAAGCGGAGCACCCGAAGTCCCAAGACGTGCTCTTGCTGATCGAAGTCTGCGAGACGTCAGCAGAGTTCGATCGGCAGGTCAAAGTGCCCCTCTATGCCAAGGCCGGCATCCCCGAAGTCTGGCTCGTTGACTTGGCCCGCGAGCAGCTCGAAGTCTACCGTCTGCCGGCGGCCCACGGCTACGGCGAAGTCCACACGCTCACGCGCGGCCAGACCGTCACAGCCCAGCTGCTGCCCTTAGAACTTCCCGTGAGCGAGATCGTAGGCTAAGAGCACAGCGCTTCTAGCTGTTGCATGATCTCCCTGGCAGCCTCGCGGTAACGATCTCTGGAACCGGCCAGCCTATGGTCGAAGAACTCGACGAACGTTTCATGTAAGATGGTTTGCACTATATCAAGCGAGAGGGTTTTTGCAGTAACAAGCCGCTGGGCGATACGCTTGATCTCCGGGGCGTATTCGTCATCAGGGCAGCCGATGGCCAACAACCCGATAGGATCGAGACGATCTACGCTCTCCTTGACAATCCGATGAAGCTTCCTTCTAGCGACGTTGGCGCCAGCCACTCTGCCACTGGTTTGCTGACGGCTCATAGACCGTGATCACCTTCATCCGCTGCCCCGTGCTGGGATAGGCCATTAGTATAGCAGATTCGATCTCCTCTGGCGAGATCCTTCGGGTTTGGCTCTGCTGCCGGGCATGGAGGGTCAGCTCCCAATCGCCTCGGCGGATCTTGGCACGGATGCGCCGCAAGAGCAAGGTTCTCTTAGATAAGCTCTGGTTTCGTCTCATAAGAAGAGCGTAATAACCCCCAGCGTCGCCAGCGTTACGATCACCCCAGCGATACAGACCCCCAGCGCAATCAACAGAAGCGCATATCTGAAGGGAATTCCAAAGAGATGCGCCATCAGCGCTCCCGTCCACGCCCCCGTCCCCGGCAGGGGCACTGCGACAAAGAGCACCAACGCCACCGCCCCAAGACGCTCCATCAGCGCGCTATGCCGCCGGCGCGTGCGCACAAAGAGCCAATGCACAAATCCCTCGAGTATTGCGGAGCGCCGCAGCAGCGCC
>CAZODX010000085.1:0-6269 GCA_964578715.1 uncultured Thermotogae bacterium
CGAGCACTTCTTGGGGGGATTTGCCCGTCACGTCTATCCAATGGACATCGGGCTCGCGCTTGAAATAAATTATTTGGCGCTTCGCATACTCCCGTGTGTGCTTTTTTATTAATCTCACGGCTTCGTCATAAGAGATCTTTCCGTCAAGATACTGAAAGAGCTCTTCGTAGCCGATCGTTCGATACGCCGGCATCTCCGGGGTGAGCTTGGCTTTCAAAGCTTTGGCTTCTTCGAGCAGCCCCTGGGCAAGCATCTGGTCCACACGGGCGTTGATACGCTCGTATAATATTTTTCTCTCGAGCGTCAGCCCGATCTTTGTAAATCTGTACGGAAAGGGGACTTTCGACTCTTTGTGCCAGCGCGAGATGGGCAGCCCCGTCAGCTCGTAGACTTCGAGCGCACGCACCGTGCGCACTCTGTCGTGGGGATGAATACGCCGGGCGGCCTCAGGGTCTATGGCTTCCAAACGTTTTCGTAAGTGCTCTTGAGGCTCGGCTTCTAAGCGCTGGCGAATGAGAGGATCGGCTTTGGGGCCGGCGAAGAACGTCCCGGTGAGCGCCGAGATATAGAGCGTGCTGCCGCCCACGACGATGGGCACCTTCCCGCGCGCCCGGATCTCCTCCAGCGCTCTGAGCGCATCCTGACGAAATCGCATCACGTCGTAGCGCTCGGTGGGGTCGAGAAAATCTATGAGATGGTGCGGGACTTTTTCGCGCAGATGGGCTGGGGGCTTGGCCGTCCCGATATTGAGATCTTTATAGATCGCGCGGGCATCAGCAGAGATGATCTCGCCGCCAAGACGCAGCGCTACGGCCACAGCAAGCTCAGTCTTGCCGACGGCCGTCGGCCCAAAAATTAAGAGATTCTCACTCTTCACTCAGCAAGAGCTGCCGGAATTTTTGGAGCTCTTCCTTGCGCGTGGGGTGCTTCAGCTTTTCTAGCGCTTTGATCTCGATCTGCCGCACCCGCTCGCGGGTGATATTAAAGACCCGGGCGACGTCCTTGAGCGTGCGCGGATGCCCGTCTTCCAGCCCGTAGCGCAGCTTTAAGATCTCCTTCTCCCGGTCGGTCAGCTGGTTGAGAGCTCGGTCGAGCTCTTCTACTAAGAACATCCGATAAGTCTCTTTCGTTGGGGAGGGGGCTTTCTTGTCTTCGATGAAGTCGCCGAGGGTGTCTTCTTCGTCTTCGCCGATGGGGCGCTCCAGCGACGTCGTGTACTGCGAAACGTTCTCGACCTGCTTAATCTTTTCTTGTGGGATGCCAAGCTCTGTAGAGAGCGCCTCGAGATCTGGGGCCGCCCCGTGCTCCTGCACGTGCTCTTTTTTGAGTCTTTGGAGCTCGCGCACCGTCTCAATCATGTGTACGGGAATGCGAATCGTGCGGGATTGATCGGCGATCGCGCGGGTAATAGCTTGTCGGATCCACCACGTCGCATAGGTGCTGAACTTATAGCCCTTGGTGTGATCGAACTTCTCGACGGCACGCATCAACCCCAGATTGCCCTCTTGGATGAGATCTAAGAATGAGAGCCCGCGGCCCATATATTTTTTGGCAATCGAGACGACTAAGCGCAAATTGGCCACGATCAGCTGATCGCGAGCCCACTTCTCCCCGGCGGCGACCCGGCTGGCCAGCTCGACTTCCTGCTCGCGCGAGAGCAAGCTGAACCGACCGATCTCTTGCAGGTACATCTTGACCGGGTCATGGCCCGCCTCTCCTTCGAGCACCTCGCCCTCTTCCTCGAGTTCCTCGTCGACCTCCTCTTCGAGCTGCTCCTCGAGCTCCTCCTCCGTGAACTCAGGGATGTCATAGATCGTGGCGTCGTCCGGCATGCCGTTGGACCCGAATTCCTGCTCCAACCCTCTGGTGCTCACACTACCTCCTTCCCCCCTGGAGAAGTTGCACGAGCTCTTCTTGGAGCTGCCATAGCCGCTCGCGATCCCCGGCTTGCTCGGCTGCTCGCACCTCCTCACGCAACCGCGCTAAGCGCCGTTCCACCCGCACCTGGTGCATCCGCACTAGAGCCTCCTCAAGAGCCCTGGCCCGATCACTCTCACGCCACGGCGGCCGACTCAAGAGGAGTCGCCGCACCACTCCCTGGTCCTCGGCTGACAATCGCTCGAGGACCTGCTCGACCGTCCACTGGTCGCCCAGTTCCCACAGTACCCCAGCGATCTCAGGATACCGCGTAAAGTCCCGGATGTCCAGCCGAGCGCGCAGCTGGCTCACGGGTAGATCCCCTTGGAGCACGAAGTAGAGCACATGCTCTTCCGGTCCCCAAGCAGATTCCCCCGCACCAGGCGCGGCCATTATACCCACTCGCTTCCCCGATTTCACGACCCGCGCGACCTCTTCCTCGGGTAAGTTGAGCACCCGTGCCAGTTCCCGAATGATCTCATAGCGCACGGCCACGCTGGTCAGCGTCGCCAAGAACTCTCTGGCATCCCGCAAGATCCTCTCTTTGCCTGCTACTGTCTCTATGGAGTGATCCTCCAAGAGACTCTGCAGATAGAACTCATGGAACGATACAGCTCCTTGAAGAATCTGCAAGAAAGCCTCGCACCCGTGAGCGCGCACGAAGCTATCGGGGTCATGGTCGATGGGCAGGAGAGCTACGGAGACGTCTAGATCAGCGTTTCGGATGCTGGCCATGCCGCGCAGGGTCGCGGCCCGTCCCGCCGCATCCCGGTCATAGGCTAAGATCACCCTTGAGGCATAGCGTCGGATCAGCTGGGCTTGGCTGACGGTAAGCGCTGTCCCCATCCCCGCGACGACGTTCTCCACCCCAACTTGGTGCGCCCTGATGACATCCGTGTAGCCCTCAACGATCACAAGCGTTTGGGAGTCGCGGGCGGCCTGCCGCGCGAAGTTCAGCCCATAGAGCACTGAGCCCTTCTCAAAGAGCGGCGTGTTCGGGATATTGAGATATTTTGGCTCTTCATCCCCTAGGGCGCGCCCGGCAAAGCCGATGATCTCCCCCACAGGGGACCAGATGGGGAAGATCAGACGGTCTCGAAAGCGATCATAGAGTGAGCCGTCCTTATCGCGCAGCGCTAACCCTAACGTCTCCAGGGCTGCACCGTGATCGGGGAATTTCTTCACGAGATCGTCCCGGCGGGGCAAGGCATAGCCCAGTCTGAATCTCTCTATGATCTCCCTGGAGAAGCCACGCTGCTTCAGATAGTCTCGGGCGCGTTGGCCAGCGGGGCTCACCAAGTTCGTTTGAAAATAGACGCAGACCCGCTCGTTGAGCTCTTTGAGCTTCTGCAGTGGCGAAGCGCGCTCGCGCCGCATGGGCACTCCCGTCTGCGCCGCCAGGCGCGCCAGCGCTTCCCCAAAATCAATGCGCTCGATCTTCATCAAAAACTGAAAGATATCCCCGCCCTCGTTACACCCAAAACAGTGAAAGAGCTTCTTGTCGGGATTGACGGTGAAGCTGGGCGTCTTTTCTTGATGGAACGGGCACAAGCCGATATAATTCTTGCCGGCTCTTTTGAGATTCACATAGCGCGAGACGATCTCGAGCATATCGGCGCGCTCACGGATGAGCTCGATCTCGTCGCGGCCAGCCATCACAGCCCTCCCACCAAGCTCTCGAGATCTTGCAAGAACGGGTTCGTCCAGCGCTCGACCGACAGCTTCGTCACCGGGCCATGCCCGGCATAGATCGTATAATCCCCAGGGAGCGCTAAGATTCGCTTGAGCGAGCGGACCATCTGGTGCGGGTCGCTGCCGGGAAAATCGGTGCGCCCGATGCTGCCGGCAAAGAGCAAGTCCCCTGTAAAGAGCACTTTTTCGCTTTCGACTTTGAAGACGACGCTCCCCGGCGAATGCCCCGGCGTATGCAAGACTTCAAAAGCCAAGCCGTTCACCTCGAGGATCTGCCCGTCGTATAAGAACCCATCAGGCTCGATTTGTTTACCCAAAAAGAACTCGAAGATCGGCCTGTCATCGGGATGGAAGAGTACTTTTGCTCCGCAGTGGCGCCGTACGAAATCGTCGCCGCCAATGTGGTCCGGATGACAGTGGGTGTTCAGAACATAGAGAATCTTTGAGCTCCCAATGAGGTCTAAGAGCGCAGGGTCCTCCTCCCCAGGATCGATGACGACGCCGACGTCGCCGCTTGTGACGACGTAGCAATTCGACTGATATTCGCTGAGCACGATGCTCCGGACGTTCATACGTCCTCCGTACGGATATTTTTCTGCGCCGCCCGCGCGACGGTCAGCCCGTAGACCCTTTCTACGCCACCATCGCTCTTGAGCACGGATGCGCATTCTGTCAGCGTTGCACCCGTGGTGCAGACGTCATCTACTATGAGAATACTAGCGCACGAGATAAATTTTGCAAGTCGGAAGGCCCCGCGCACGTTCTCCCGCCGGGCTTCATGGGGGAGGCTCGCTTGGGGTTTGGTCTCTTTGACTTTCTCTAACGTGCGTTCGACGGGAAGCTCCCAGCACCTTCCTAGCTCGCGCGCTAACAGCTCGGCTTGGTTGAACCCACGAAGTCGCTCGTCCTTAGGCAGCATCGGGACGAACGTGATCTGCTCAATGAGGGGGCGCAGGGGCTGTCCGGCTTGGTCGAGATAGCTCGCGAAGAGCGAGACGAGCGCCCGCTCGCCCCCGTACTTGAAAATTTTTATTAACGCGCTGAGCACGTGGGTGGGGTCTTCCCGTTCTTCGTACCAGCCGAACGAACGAATCTGCTCAAGCACCGGCTCGCTGTTGGCGCACGCTGGGCACAGATCAAGAGTTTCGGGAAGAGGGATGCCGCAGCGACAGAGATGGCTCTGCGGGATGCGCTCGATCTTGCCCTCGCAGTTTGCACAGAGGAACGCGCGCTGGTCTTCGCCGAAGGGCGCTTCGCACACGGCACAATGCGGCGGATAGAAGAGATCGAGCACAGCATTAGCGAGGGCACTCCCCAGCGCGCGCATAGTTTGATTAAAAGAGCGAGCCGCGTACGGCGTAGACGCCCAGCAAGATCAAGAGCAAACTCACCAAGTATGCTAAAAGATGCGCGTAGTGCTTGCGCCGGTCTTCTGTCGCGCGTCGCGCCACGATCGCTCCCACATGGACGCTCACCGCGGCCAGGAGCATCAGCGCGGGATGCCACCAACTCGGGCGCAGTGCTGTGTCTATGAGAAAGAAGATGAGAACGCCCAAAAGAATCTGAAGATCGATCACCCCACTGGAGACGGCTCCCCAGACGTGATCGAACTTCCCATACGACGGCGAGCCGAGCCAGCCCCACGCTGCCCGTGCGATCCCCACGATGATCAGAGCGAGCACCACCCAGCGCAATCCCGAATGCGCTTTGATCAAAATCTCTAGGCCCGTCATAGGTATTTCACAAGATCGGCCAGCCGCGCCGAGTAGCCCCACTCGTTGTCGTAGAACGCCACGACTTTGACGAAGCTTCTCTCGATCACTTTGGTCGAGCTCAGGTCTATAATGGCCGAGTGCGGGTCGCCTATACAGTCGCTGGAGACCAAGGGCCACTGCGAGACTGCCAAGATATGCTTCATCGGCCCCTGGGCGTAGCGCGTGAATGACTCGTTGATCTGTTCGACGGTGACGGGTTTTTCTAAGTCGGCGACCAGATCGGTCACCGATCCCGTGGCGACGGGCACTCTAAAAGCCATGCCGTCGAGTTTGCCACTGAGTTCAGGGATGACTAAGCCGATGGCGCTCGCGGCCCCTGTCGTCGTGGGGATGATGTTAATAGCCGCGGCGCGGCCTTCGACCATCTCTTTGTTGCTGCCGTCCACTAAGTTTTGGCTGGCGGTATACGCGTGCACCGTCGTCATGAGGCCCTTCTTGATTCCGAACTCTTTGTGCAAAATATACGCGACCGGGGCAAGACAATTGGTCGTGCACGACGCTGCCGAGACGATAGCATGCTTGGTCTTGTCATAGATCTTCTCGTTGACACCCCAGACAATAGTGGGGATGTCGCCCTTGGCCGGGGCGGTGATTAAGACTTTTTTCGCTCCGGCTTGCAGGTGTTTTCCGGCTTTTTGGGCGTCACGGAAGACCCCCGTCGCTTCGACGACGACGTCTACTTTGAGCTCCCTCCAAGGGAGCTGAGCAGGGTCTTCGATCTGAAAGAGCGCTATCTTCTTGCCGTTGACAGCGATAAAATCTTCCCCAAAGTGCACTTCGCCATCGAGGCGTCCGTAGACGGAGTCATACTTACACAGATATGCGGCTTGCTCTGGGGTCTGCGACCGGACGTTGATCGCGACGATCTCGATCTGGGGGTCTTTG
>CAZODX010000086.1:0-916 GCA_964578715.1 uncultured Thermotogae bacterium
TGAGATAATTTAACGGGACGTGAATGGGCGGAATGTAGTAGATATTCGGCTCTAAGCCCGTCTGGGGGTAGAGGGGCAGCGCGATCTTCTTAATGTGCACCAAAAAATCTATGGGCTTTTCGGGATCAGCTTTCTCCGGCGGGCTGATCCACCCGTTCAGTCTTATTTTTCCAATACACGTCGTGACGCACTGGGTCTGAAAACCCTGCTCAACGAGGGGGTAGCAGCCGATGCACTTCTCGCTCACGCGGGTTACAGCGTTATAGAGCACTTTCTTATACGGGCACGCGCGCATACACTCGCGATACCCGCGACAGCGCGATTGATCTACTAAGACAATGCCGTCTTCTTGTCGTTTATAGATGGCTTTGCGGGGGCAAGCGGCCAAGCACGCCGGATACGTACAGTGATTGCAGAGTCTCGGCAGATAGAAGCACCAGATTTTATGGGGCAGGGTGAAGTAATCGCCCTTCTCGACGGTGCCGGCGGGCTCGTCTTCGCCGATATTGGGATGCGCCCAGTCTAAGTCGTCGGGCAGATAGCCCTGAACGGTCTGCCCCGGCGGCGCCGCTTCAAAGACCGTCTTGCCCTGATATGTCGTACCCACCCACTTGTTGACGCCAAGCAGTGAGAGAATTTTCACATCCCAGCCCAACGGATAGAACCCATAGGGCTTGGTCTCGACGTTGTTCCAGAACATATACTCTTGGCCGCGCCCGCTCGTCCAGGTGTGCTTACACGCCATCGTGCACGTCTGGCACGCAATGCACTTGTTGGTGTCGAAGACTGCCGCGAACTGTCTTTTCGGGCGAGATTCTTCGTAGGGGTACTCCATCTGACGATTGATCTGCCAGTTGGCAACGCTCGGCATAGTCCCTCCTGTCTGAGCAACCTAACCCCCTGACCCCCTTCCCTC
>CAZODX010000086.1:926-5689 GCA_964578715.1 uncultured Thermotogae bacterium
GGGAGGGGCCGGGAGAGAGGTCATGTTACTTCGATAAAGCCTCCGGCTAAGTATTGTTTCATCTCGTCGCTTTCGTACGTGGGGCGATACCCCAACTGGGCTGGACGCCATAAGCTCTTTAAGTCGGCTCCGCCCGGCTCGGCTCTGGTAATCTTCACAAAAGACTCTTTCGGTGCTCCCACGGGACAGTGAATATCTGGGGCGAACCCCTGGCCGATGGTCTGCCCGAACACGTCTTTTCTGACTAAAGAGTCTGTCATCAGCGTGGGGCGCAGCCACGCACGGGTGCAGCTCTGGTGCCCGCCGTAGCGGAACATTGCTTGATAGTTGGTCTGCGGGTCTTTGGCTAATTTATCGGGGCGGGTCTCGTGGGCGTTGACCGTCCCGTGCGTCGCTTGGTACATGTTGAACCACATTCTGACGACCCCGCGCGGTGTGCCGTTATAGTAGCGCGCTCGGCCCATCAGACGCGCTATTTTATAATCGGGATCGCTGGGCTTGGCCCCGCGATAGGGCCGGTCTTCGGGATCGGCGTCAATCCAGATATAGTCGCCGTCTTCGATCCCAAGCTCTTTGGCGTCTTGGGGGTTGATATCAGCGTAGACTTCGCCGACCCACGGGCTGCGCTTGTCTCTTCTGTAGATATCCCCGAAGGGGCCGAAATAGACAGCCAAGACGTCCAAGTCTACCGGCGTCGTGTGTGCTCCATGACGATACTTGGGCGTGATAAAGATAAATTTCAGACCGTCTTTGGTGCGCGGGTGCTGCGAGCGCACGACTTCTTCGGGGGTCTTTATCACATTGCGTAC
Source organism: uncultured Thermotogae bacterium (assembly GCA_964578715.1). Lineage (GTDB taxonomy): Bacteria > Bipolaricaulota > Bipolaricaulia > RBG-16-55-9 > DRXL01 > JANXCC01. Next base: position 1,736 of record CAZODX010000086.1, read on the forward strand.
CTGGCGCGTCTCGGTGCTCAGATCGTCGCGCTTCAGTCCGTACTGTTCGGGAGGCGCGGGCTTCAATGCTGAAAGAGTCTTCGGGGCGACGATCACGTTCGGCTCATGGGGGGTGGCGTCGACGGGTTCGCGATAGACCGGGAGATTCTCGCCGTATTCAATAAATTCGTCTTCCTCGCGATAGAACTCTAACCGTCCGGTCTTGGTGTACCACGGCTTCGACTCTTGCGTCTGCTCCCAGCCGACGATCTTAGGATACGTTCGCAAAAGCTTGAGCATCGGCGTGCCCTGTCGCGCTTGTTCTTCTAAGTCCGTGAACTTATATCCCCGTAGGGAGCTGCTCGCGTCGCAGATTCTCTGCAGATAGACATCAACGCGATTCTCGCGCACGAAGTGCCAGTAGTCTCTGAATCGAGCATCGCCTGTCAGCTCGGCGAGTTTTTCGGCGACACCCATATATGTTTCGATGTCGCTGCGGGTATCGAAGATGCGGGGCAAGGGCGTTCTGGGAAAAACCTGCACGAACGGATTGGTGACCGAGCCGCACATGTCCGGGTATTTCAGTTCGCCCCACGAATCTACCCCAAAGACGACGTCGGCGTACTCGCACGACATCGTCCACCACCACTCGTTCACGACAATCGCTTCGATCTTGGGTAGCGTATTGTGAATAACGTCATAACCCCACTTAGAGTTGCCCAAGAGCGAGTTGGAGTTGGCGAACCACATGAATTTTGTCGGCGTTGGGGTGTGGGTCTTACCGGTGAAGAGCTTTTTGCCCACTCTCAAAGGCCGGTCGCCGTAGTTATAGTAGTGGGCCGATTCGGACTTGGCATACGATTTAACTGTTGCGGGCTTAGTCGGGTCAAGCTCGATGTTGAACGGGTCTTCGGCGATATATTGGGGGAGTCCGTTGAAGAGCGCCACTCTGTAATTTCCCGCGTAGCTGCCGGGGCTGCCCCCGAAGTGCCCGATATTTTTTGTGAGAGCTGCAATCAAAAAGAGAGCGCGGTCTTTGAGGTCAGCATTGAAGAAATGGTTGGGCCCCATGCCGTGTGACAGGAGGGTCGAGGCTTTGTTCGCGGCAATCTGGCGGGCCAGATTGACGATGGCTTCGGATGGGGCCCAACTTATTTCGGCGACCTTTGGAGGGGTGAACTCTTTCAGATACTCTTTGATGAGATCGAAGACCGGCCGCACGGTGATCTCTTGATGGTCAGTCGTCTGGACGGTGAACGAGCCTTCGAGGGCCGGATCAATGCCGCGCGCAGCGAAGAATTGCCCCACGTGGTCGCGGGTGATCACTTCCGGGGCATTTTTTGTGCTATCCCACACGACGAAGTCGCCCCACGCCTGGCGAGCTCTTTCTGGAATGTACTGCACTCTTTGCGCGAAAGGTGGGCCGGGCTTCTCGTCGGGCTTGAGGACTTTGGCATAATTAGTCAGCTCGGCGGGCTGATAGTCTCTGATAATATCTGAAGCGCGCAGGAGCTTCAGCGTGTCCATGCGCACCAGCAGGGGCAAGTCTGTAAACGTCTTGACGTACTCTTCGTCATAGAGTTTTTCGTTGATGATGACCGAGGCGACCCCGAGGGCGAACGCCGCATCTGTGCCCGGTCGGATGATAATGACTTCGTCGGCTTTATTGGCGGTCGCTTGGTACTCGGTCGCGATCGTGATCACTTTGGCGCCGCGCTGGCGGGCTTCGGTGAGCCAGTGGGCGTCGGGCATTTTTGTGCAGATCCAGTTCATGCCCCACAGTGTTATCAGTTTGGCGTTCTCAGCCGTAAAGAGATCGAAGTCGACGGTCTGCTGGCCGGTGACCATGGGGTGTCCTGGGGGGAGATCCGTATGCCAGCTATAGCTGTCCCAGACGCGCCCTCCCAGTGCTTGGTCAGGGCTGACGTTGCGAATATGCGCATCGAGTAGCGCGAGCATATTGGCAAATCGAGCGAGCCCATAGATGCGCGTCGCCCCCAAGAACGGCATCCCCCCGCGCACTTTGACGGTCTGTGTCCCAGCTTCATGCATCGCTTCGAGCATCGTCGGGTCGTAGTTTTGCGCTTTGAGGCGCGCTGCGCCTTCGGGGCCGGAATACGTCTGCGCGATATTGAATAACGCTTGGGCCACGATTCCATACGCTTCGTCGAACGAGAGCTTCAGCCAAGAGTCTTGGCCGCGATTGAAATACTCTTTTGGCGGCGCGCCGGTGCGCGGGTCGCGGGGGAATCCCGCACGCACCCAGTCGAAGAAGCCCTTGCGCACCCAGACGCCATTGACCCTTCTATCTCCATAGAAACGCCGTCCCAGTGCTAACCCCTTCTGGCAGCAGCGCGGCTCCCAGCGCGCCGAGACTTTGTTCCCGTAAAGATCGCGGGCTTCGTTATATCCATACGTGGGCCCGATGCGCACGATCACGCCGTTGCGCACGTACGCCCTCAACAGACAGTTATGGGTGTCGTTGGGAGCACACAAAAACGTGAAAGAGCTGTCATAGCGAAATTGATCTCTATAGATCTTTTCCCAGTCGCGGTTGGGATAGAATTCGAGCGGGTTTTTGATCTCCGGGACGAATTTGAACCCTTGGAGGCCTAGCGTATCCGTGACGAGAGCTGCTCCTGTGAGCGCTGCGGTGGCTTTCACAAAGCGTCGTCGCGAAACTGCCATTGCCTACCCTCCCATCAAGATAACACGGCGTTAGTATGACAATCGAGGCGGGCTGCGTCAATGATGCGAGTCAGCGCGGAAGTTGATCCTGATCAGGTTTTGTGTATTTTAACACCCACACTATTGCAAGGGAGAGCAGCGCCAAAACAAGAAAAGTGATGAACCCCAGAGGGTATCCGAGTTCCCCGTGCCGGTGCACGGCAAACCCCATCACAGGGGGGATCACGAAGCCCCCAAAAGCCCCAAGCCCACCAACCCATCCGGCTGCGCCTCCGACCGCGTGGGGCACCGCTTGCGGCACCATCTTGAAGACGGCAGCATTGCAAATCCCCATCCCCACGGCCATCAGCAGTATCCCCGGCACGGCCACTTCAAACTGCTGGGTCAGCGTCATCAGCGTCGCCCCGTGGAGCATGATCAAGAGGGCTAAGATCGCGGTGTTCTCGCCCCCTTCTGCTAATCTGTCCGAGAGCCCCCCACCGACGATGCGGATGGCCGAGGTGAGGAGCGAGTAGAGGGCAGTCAACGCCCCCGCCGCCAGCGGGCTTGCCCCGAAAAACGACGACCAATACGTGGGCAACCATGCAGTAAGGGCGACAAATCCGCCAAATGTCGTGAAGTAGATGAAGACCAGGGCCCACGTCCGCCATTGCAGGGCCGAGACTCTTAAGCCTTCCAGAAGGCTAGCAGAGGGAAATAACTCCTGCCCGTGCTGAGTGGCTATCTCGCGCGCTGCTTGGGGAGGAACCCCCTGCTGGCGCAGTTGGAAGTACCAGGCATTGCGCCCACTGACCCAATACGCGGCAGTGCCGATGATCAACAAAGACAACCAGACGAGATACGCACTGACCAGGCCCCATCCCTCCAGAACAAAGGGGAGCACGAGAGAAAACAGGCCCGGTGCGAGGTTGCCAACCCCGGCGTAGAGCCCCAGCGCCACACCCTGACGCGCACGAGGGAACCAATACGCGACTTGGCTGATGCCCACCGAGAACGTAGCGATCCCACAGCCGCACAAGATGCCCAGCGCTACGAATACGGGGTACCAGCCATGATGGAGCCGGTCTGGATAGAAGAGGGCGACCACCAGAGACAATCCCGCCATTCCGATACATGAGAGTATGAGCAGTATCAAGAAGGGTTTGCGTCCCCCGGTCGTGTCGACCCACGCGGAGAACGGGATACGCAAGAGCGAGCCGGACAGGGCCGGCATGGCTACCAAGAAGCCGACCTCAATGGGCTCTAGCCCCATGACCTCCCGCAAGCGCGCGGCCGTCGGGCCAAAGA
>CAZODX010000086.1:5699-6254 GCA_964578715.1 uncultured Thermotogae bacterium
CAAAGCCTATGAAAAACCCGAGCGTCGCCCCGAAGAGCCCGGCGTTGGGGCTCCCCACCATCTGTGCTCTGAGTTCCACTTCTGAGGGTTTCATGGCGTGCGCGCTATCTCTTCAATGCCCGAGAGCCTCTCACAGATATGTACGGGCGCGTGATGTACGCGAAGGGATAGCTGAAGAGATGGACGAGTTTGGTGAACGGCACGTAGGCAAAGAACACCAAGCTCACGATCATGTGCAGTTTCACCGTGAGGGGGGCTTTGGCGAGCAAGCTGGCGTCGGGCTGCAGCGTGAAGAGGCTGGCAAACCACGGCCCTACGGCATACGAGACCCCCCAAGCCAGTTGGATGACCCCGTGGTACAAGCCGAGCCCGGAGATGGCTATCAAGAAGAGCAGGACGATGTAATCTTCCACGGTGCTCATCGCTCGCAGCTGGGGGAGACTGAGTCTGCGTACAAAGGCCCAGGATGCGCCATAGAAGACGAGGGCTCCTCCTACCATACCCGCCCAGCGGAAGAAGTCAACCCAGCCGTGCCAGCCTGCTGCTCCCCCGATA
>CAZODX010000087.1:0-6191 GCA_964578715.1 uncultured Thermotogae bacterium
GCGTATGAGTCTTTTTGGGAGCACGAGGGCAAGCCGATCTCCGAGATCGTAGACAGAGCTGGCACGCCCTGGCTCAAAATGTTCGATCGTCTCGGTAGACGCATTGATGAGATTCTCTTCCTCCCAGAATATTGGAAGCTGCTCCGTCAGGGCTACCAGACGGGGATCGTCTGGCGCGTCTTCGAAGAGCAGTCTTTAGTGCCGTCGTATCTGTTGGGCTATGTGACGTCGTTTTATGATCCGGGGCTGTACTGCCCGTACACGGTCTCGCTCTCAACAGCGGTGCCGTTAGAGAAATACGGAGCTGAGAGTGTCAAGGCGCGCTTTCTGCCGGAGTTGCTCAAGAGAGACAGCTCAGTCTGGCAGGGCGCCACATGGATGACCGAAGTGCAGGGCGGCTCGGACTTGGGTGCAGCTGTTGAGACGATCGCCAAGCCTGCAGGCGATCACTGGCTGCTCACGGGCGAAAAATATTTCGCCAGCAACGCCGGGGCAGAACTCGCCGTCGTTGCGGCGCGCCCTGAAGGAGCGCCGAGAAATGTGCGCGGCCTGGCGCTCTTCTTGCTTCCCAAATATCGCCGCGACGGGAGCCTCAATTACACCATCAGAAGGCTGAAAGACAAGATCGCGACACGATCTGTGCCCACCGGCGAAGTCGAACTCACCGAGAGCGAAGCGTATCTGTTGGGCAAGCTCGAGTGGGGCGTCTATCTGATCTTAGAAGTCTTAAATCTCTCGCGGGTAGCAAATAGCATTGGCAGTGTCGCCCTCACTCAGCGCGTGCTTGCAAACGCGCTGAGCTTTGCGCAGCAGCGCGTCGCGTTTGGCAAGCCGATCATCGAGCATCCGTTATTGCGCCGACAGTTTGAAGATCGTATTGCGCAGTTAGAAAGTGCGTTTGCGCTGGCCTGGGAGGCCGTCACGCTCTTGGATCGGGTGTGGCGCCAGACGCCGCCGTACTCGGAGCAGTATCATCTCTTTAGATTAGTCGCGCACTTGGCGAAATATTGGACGGCAGAGCTAGCGGCACAGACGGCCAAGTGGGGCATGGAGGTCTATGGGGGCATCGGGACGTTGGCGGAATTTGGGATGGATCGCTGGCTGCGCGAAGCGATGATTTTGTCTATTTGGGAGGGGACGCCGCATCGTCAAATGCTCGATGGGCTTGAAGTGATGGAGCGCAAGGGCGCGCATAGATTGCTTCTAGAGTATCTGAAGCCGTGGGCTGAGCCCGGCGAGCTGCGCGAGATAGCTGCTCGCATTGAAGGGCATCTGAAGCTTGCTCCCGACGAGAAAGAAGCCCAGATCGAAGGGCTCTTTCGCGATCTGGCGAGCTTTACGGCTAAAACGTTGCAGCGCAAGTTGCAATGACCCATGAAGATCGCCTCGCGCTTGCTCGAGACCTAGCACAGCGCATTCTCAGAAAATACGGCGATGCCGTGCTGGGCATCGCTCTCTATGGTTCCGTCGCCCGTGGGGCTGATACGGCTTACAGCGATATTGAGATGAGAGTCATCACAGATACTTCTGTCGCTGAGCACGACGTCGAGTACGTGCACACGTCGGGCGCGAAGATCGAGATCAACTACGAACAATTTGAAAACTATCTGCGCCGTGCAGCGAGCGTAGACACGGAGTGGCCCATCTGGGCAGCGATCTATCGCCAGTATCTCGTGCTCTTTGAGCGAGGGAATTTCTTCGCCCAGGCGCGCAAAGCGGCGGAGAGCCTCACAAACGAAGATTTTCGCGCCGTGCAAGCCCAGCTCATCGCGGAAGATCTCTACGAATTAGTACAGAAGATTCGCGGCGCTTGGGAACAAAAGAGAGAAGAGAATCTACGGTGGTGGGCCGGACGCTTTCTCTGGTTTTCTGTGCTCTGGCTAGGGCTCGCGAATCGCAAATACTTCGCGACTGGCGGCACAGTATGGGATGAGGTGCGACGATTTTCGGTTCTGCCAAAGAACTTCGAGCACCAGCTGACTGTGCTGGCTGGCTTTAGGCCCAGCAGCGTGAGCGAAGTCTATCGCGCTGTGGAAGATCTGTGGTCCGAGGTTCAAAAGCTCGCTGCATCCCAAAGTGTGGTGTGGCAATCTGATGAATGGCTGGTCTAGCGATGAAGAAGCTCTTCCCCCGCGAGCTGCGCAAGGGCAAGCCAACGCCAGAAGAAGTCGCGTCTATCCCGCGCCAGCCCATCGTCTTCGTGCTCGACGACGTACAAGACACGTTTAACGTTGGGGCGCTCTTTCGCGTCGCCGACGCTGTCGCGGCTGAGAAAGTCTATCTCTGTGGGCAAACGCCCACGCCGCCCAATTCGAGAATCCACAAGGCTGCCGTGGGCACCGAACAGTGGGTGCCGTGGGAGTATCGCGCCAATATCACTGAATTGATCGTAGAACTCAAACGCCAAGGGAAGACGATCATCGCTGTGGAGCAGCACCCTAAGAGCATCTCGTATGCGGAGCTCTCCGTCGCGCCTCCGGTGGCACTCATCGTGGGGCATGAGACCCACGGTGTTTCCCGGCAAGCTCTGGAGTTGGCTGATGTGATCGTCGAACTTCCGATGTTAGGGGTGACGCGCTCGCTCACGGTGGCTGCCGCGGCGGCCGTCGTCGCGTATAAGATACTCGAGACGTCACGGTAGATGCTCGAGGTCGTCGAAGTCTTTATGTCTGCCAGCGGCTCTTTTGTTGGCTTTCAGATGATCCAGGCTAATAATATTGACCTCGATGTCGTCAATCACAGCTCGCACTCGTGCGCTGTAGCACTCTTCAAAAGTCACTCCCGACGCTGACGTCACGATCTCTATGCGGAATGGCGGGACGCCCATGCGGATGACTTGGCGCTCTTTGAGAAAGAGCTCGGGCGAGAGATCTGGAACATTGAAGCCGAATTCCTTGAGTACTCTCACAAGTCTGTCTGCGTTCTGGGGGGTACGCGCGACCCAAATGTCCATATCTGCGGTAGCGCGCGGATAGCCGTAATAGCCGACGGCGTAGCCTCCGACCAACAGATACTCAACGCCGTGGGAGTTCAGCAATCTCAAGAACTCTTTGAAGTCGGGCGGTAGCGAGGGTATAGCCATAGATCGTCTGTCGTATGAGCTCGAGGGCTTGGAGGCGCTCCGCAGGTGTCTTGGAGAGCCAATAAGCTTTCTCCTCCGAGTCGTCCCCCAAAGGTGTTACTGAGAATGCTTGTCTGTCTATGCTGGGTATAAGCTCACTCATCGTTGCCCTTATTGTACAGGACTCTTAGGGCAAAGTGTACCCTTATCGTCCCTGAAACTTCGGCGCACGCTTCTCGACAAAAGCCCGCAAGCCATTGGCCGCCGTCTATTTGGAGATTCTCCAAATTTTCGGTGATGATCGCGACTCTATCTCTGAGCGTCTCTTTGGGTAGCATTGAGCCTTCCTTGACTTTTAGATCAAACTCGCATCATAATAGCGAGCAGAGCTTAAGTAATCAAAAGCGAGTGTGAACCAGAGGAGGCGATAGCGATGCGCTGGCGCGACTGGACTGTCTTGGGGATGCTCATGTGCATGCTGGGGGGTCTTGGAGCACTGGGGTATAGCGAGCAAGAAGGCCTCCAAGGAGGAGTCTGGCTTGAGAACGCCGTGTGGGTGAAGACGTATCTCAGTGGGAAGAGTCTTGCTTACTCTGCGAGCAACAAGCTTGTTGCAGCACCAGGGGGATTTGGCCAGATCTTTCTCTACAGTGCTGAGGACGGCACGCTCGTGCGGGTCTTGCGTGGCCATGAAGGTGCGGTCACGGCCGTAGCGTTCTCCCCCGACGGTGCGCAGCTGGTCTCTGGAGACGAATTCGGCATAATTAAGATTTGGGACGTCGCTGACGGTACGGTCAGGCGGGAGTGGCATGCCCATGGGTGGAAAGTCACGGGCTTGCTCTTCTCCCCTGATGGGAAACTTCTTGTTTCTGCAGGATATGAGGGCAAAGTCAACGTCTGGAAAACTGAAGATTGGAGCTTGGTGCGTCAGTTCAATCAAGATGCTACAGCTGCTTCTATGGCTTTCTCTGGTGATGGGAAGCTTCTTGCAATCGGGGGATATCAAACAAGCATTCTCCAAGTCTCGGACTGGAAGGAACTTCGGCGTCTGCAAGACCCTGCAAGAGCCCTGGCATTTTCCCCTGACGGGCAGTCTCTTGCCTTGGCAGGCTATAATGACGAGATCAGCATCGTGCGCGTGTCCGATGGCAAGACGCTGCGAGTCTTGCACGGCCACATGGATGATGTGAATTACTTGGCATTCTCACATGATGGAAAGCTCTTGGCTTCGGCCTCACAAGACACGACCATTGCGCTCTGGGACCCAGTTGCGGGAAGGGTATTGCGCACCATGACGCGCCACAATGCGCCGGTCAACGTCGTGCTCTTCTCCGAAGACAACCGTCAGCTCATCTCTATCGGCGATGAGCGCACGGTGCGGTTCTGGCGCACTGCCGATGGTATCCAGATCAGACAGATTCAAGGAGACTTGGAAGGCCCAGCGTATAAAATCGCCGTATCGCCTTCGGGGTCACCAGTAGCAGCAGCGCGAGATAATGAGATTCAGATCTTAAATCTCACTGATGGGCAACCGATACGTAGATTGACGGGCCATCAAGCGCTTGTCGCCGATCTCGATTTCTCCCCGGATGGGAAGACCTTGGCTTCAAGCTCCTGCGTTGTAGAGCTTCTCCCAGATCAGAGTTGTCCCCGGGGCGAGATTCGCTTGTGGGATCTCTCTCGTGGGCAACCCTTCGCTATTTGGGATCAGGGGCATGGCGAGCTTGTTGTGGATATCGCGTTTTCACCTGATGGGAAGTTGCTCGCTGCTGTTGATAGGGAGGGGTATTTCGTGCTCTGGCAAATTGCCGACGCGACCAAGGTATGGACGCTAGAGAATCGCAATAGCCCAGTGGTCTTCTCCCCAGATGGGCAGTTCCTCGCTTTAGGGGGTGAGGACGGCATCGCTATACTGCGAGTCGCCGATGGGGCACCTACAATCTTGCTTAGAGACTATGGGGTCAGGGCTGTCTTCTCCGCGGACGGACGGACCCTGATCACAGCCGGCAACAATGAGCACATTCGCTTCTGGGACATTGCTACGGGCAAGCTGCTCCGAACGCTGACGTGGCATACTGGATCAGTGAATGCGCTCAAGATCTCTCCAGACGGCAAGCGTCTCGTTTCAGGGAGCGATGACCACACCATCAAGCTGTGGCGCATCGAAGACGGCAGCTTAATCAGTTCACTTCTCGGCTACACGGGTGCGGTTACATCGGTCGCCTTCTCGCCTGATGATAGATTTGTGATCTCCGCTGGAGAGGACGGTGTAGCTGCTTGGAACGTTGAAGGTCTTAGATAACATTCAGATTCTCTACGAAGATACAGATCTGTTGATTGTGAACAAGCCTGCGGGCGTGCTCATGCACGGAGATCGTCGCCACGTGGGCGAGCCGACGCTCTTGGCGTGGGCTTTGGAGCATGTACGATCTTCGGGGTTTGTCTCAGACTTTCAGCCCGCGTTTGTGCACAGATTGGACAAAGAGACTTCAGGGGTAGCGGTGCTCGCCAAGACGAAAGACGCCGTGCGCGCGCTCAATCGCCAGCTCAAACTCAAGAAGATTCAGAAAGAGTACTTGGCACTCGTGGTGGGAGAGATTGACCCCCAAGGTTCGATCCGGCTGCCCTTGCAGAAGCAGATGGACCGCAAACGCTGGCTGGCCCTGATGGTGCCGGTGCGACGCGGCGGCATCTACGCGCAGACGGACTATAAGCGCCGCGAGCTCTTTGAGTATCTGGGCGAAAAATTTTCGTATGTTGAGGCCTATCCGCGCACAGGCCGAACCCATCAAGTTCGGGCGCACTGTGCTGCCGTGGGCTGCCCTATCGTCGGCGACGATCTCTACGGGAATGCTGAGCTGAACGAAAAGCTCCGTCGTGAGTTGGGCGTGACGCGAATGCTCTTGCACGCAGGAGCTATAGAGTTTCTGCACCCGACGACGGAACAAAGAATGCGCGTGGAGGCGCCGCTGCCCCAAGATTTTCAGGACGTCCTGCATCGGTTGAAGGGATCGTGATTCGACACCTTGAGATTCCCTTGTTAGAATATCCCTCCGGAGGCGATGCTATGGAAGCCCAAACTGCAGACAGGCTCTATACCAAGGTCGTGCGTCGACTTCCTCTCAAAGAG
>CAZODX010000088.1:0-6129 GCA_964578715.1 uncultured Thermotogae bacterium
CGTATCATAGGACGAGATCAGTGTTTTATTGAAGCTGCTCGCTGAATTGAATAAAATCAATAACTGAGGTTCACCATGAAGGTTTTCATCAGTCATAGCACCCGAGATCAAGGGCTTGTCATCAGCCTTGCCAAGCTGCTCCAACACTTGGGGATACAGGTCTTCGTTGCAGAATGGTATCTAAGCCCAGGAGCACGCCTTGACGCCAAAATCAAGAAAAAGATCAGGGATGCTGACTTTGTTGTAGCTTTGCTGAGTCGTAACGGCATTCGATCGAAATGGGTACATCAAGAGATTGGGATTGCTCTAGAGGCGGGAAAGCATATCATCCCCATCGTGGAGAAGGGAACCAAGCCGAGCGACTTAGCAGCTTTGCAAGGGCGAGAATATATCGAATATGACCCTCTGCACCCTGGACAGGCCCTCACTCGGGTTATACGCTACCTGAACTCGCAGCAGCTCCAAAAGAGGGAACAAGAGAAATGGCGGCTTATAGCTGCAGGCATTATAGGTTTGTTTGTGCTCTGGTTGTTGGCAGGAGGAGAGCAATGAAGTTATCATACCGGCCTTCCCACGATGAGATCATTCTAGAGATTCGCCCTCTATTGCGACGGCCTACTATAGTACAAGGGTCATTGAAGATATGGGGCGATGAAAGAAATCTCATAAGCGGTATCGCTATTAGGGATCTGCCAAAGATTCTTGAAGAGTTCTGTGCCTTGGGGGGTAAGTCTTCCATGGGTTGGTGGTTCGGGCCATATCTGCAAAAGATTCTTGAAGAGTTCCGTGCTCACAAACGAATTATAAAATTGGGCGGCCTCTGGAAGGACGTATCCATCTCCAATGCCGATATTCAACGAGCCCGCCAGGCACTCCTAGCTAAGCTTGAGGAGTGATGGGAATGCCTTACGTCACCGACACCCATTCTCTTATTTGGCATTTGACCAATAACCCCAAGCTCTCCTCACATGCTCGACGAGTTTTTCAAGATGTCGACGCAGGCCAAGATCACATTGTCGTTCCCTGCATTCTTTTGTTTGAGCTGCTCTATTTAATCGAAAAGCAAAAGATCTCTTTTGATGTTCATAGCTTTGTGAGCATGTTGCATAGGGCAAAGAACTATGAGATTGAGCCGCTCTGCCTCCCCATCATTGAGAGAAGCTTAGAGATTCCTAGGGATAGGGTCAAAGATCCCTGGGATCGCTTGATTGCGGCTACGGCTATGTATCGAAATCTGCCGCTCATCAGTCGAGACCGTTCACTGCGGTCGCTCCGACTCAAAGATTTGGAAGTCATCTGGTAATGAGCTTTTTCACAGTTTCTTGCCGTGACCATAACACCCGCGCCCGCTGTGGGGTCTTACAGACCCCTCATGGCGCGATTCAGACGCCATCGTTCGTCGCCGTGGGCACCCAAGCGACGGTGAAAGCCGTCGGCCCCGATGACCTCAAAAAGATCGGCATCCAAGTGCTCATCGCCAATACCTATCACTTGCACTTGCGCCCCGGTGAAGACGTCATCGCCCAGCTTGGGGGACTGCACAGATTTATGGGCTGGGACGGCCCGATTATGACAGATTCGGGGGGCTTCCAAGCTTTTAGTCTCGGCGCGGCCATCGAGCACGGCGTCGGCAAGATCGCTTCTATATTCCCTGACGAGATCGAGGCCGCTACGCGCGGCGGACACTTGAGCAAAGCCCGCCACGGGCAGTCTTTAGTGAAAATCACCGAAGAGGGCATCGAGTTTCGCTCGCACTTAGACGGTTCACCCCAAAGATTCACCCCGGAAAATACTATAGAAATTCAGAGAAAGCTCGGCGCCGATATGATCTTCGTGCTTGACGAGTGTACATCGCCGCTACACGACTACGAATACACCAAGCGCGCGATGGAGCGCACCCATCGCTGGGCGGTGAGAGCTCTAGAGCACTTTCATAAAATCAGCGACGGAGGCCAAGCCCTCTTCGGCATCGTCCAAGGCGGAGCTTACAAAGACCTAAGAGAGCAGAGCGCCAAGTTTATCTCAGAATTAGATTTCGACGGCATCGGCATCGGCGGCTCGGTTGGGCGCTCCAAGGACGATCTCTATAAAGTCTTAGACTGGACGATCCCACTCCTGCCCGAAGAGAAACCCAGACACTTACTCGGCATCGGCGAGATCGAAGATATCTTTCACGCCGTGGCGCGCGGTGTAGATCTCTTCGACTGCGTCGCGCCGACGCGCATGGCCCGCAACGGCGCGCTCTGGGTCAAGGACTCTGAAAATTTCCGCATCAACATCACCAACGCTATCTATAAGACTGACCCGCGGCCCGTTGCTGAAGGCTGTGGGTGCTACACGTGCCAGAATTTTTCGCGGGCCTATTTGCATCACTTATTTCTCGCCAAGGAGATCCTCGCGATGCGCCTGGCGACCATTCATAATCTGTACTTTTTGGAGTCGCTGATGAGACAGATCCGCCAGGCCATTCGAGACCATGCCCTCATCAAATTGGCTGCCTCGTGGGGCATTGACTTGGGAAATCTGACCTAGTGAACACCCTCACGTTTGGGTAGAATCATACTATGCGTCTGGAATATTTAAGCTATGCCCTGGCTGCTGTGGTTTTAGCTGTTAGTCTGTGGAATCTCGCACGATATGACCAAGTAGGCATCGCTTCTTGGTACGGCGAGCCGTTCCACGGACGACGCACTTCGAGCGGCGAAATCTATGATATGCACAGACTCACAGCAGCGCACCTGACGCTGCCCTTTGGAACTATCGTGCTCGTCACGGATTTAGAGACGGGTAAGAGCGTTATTGTCAGAATTAACGACTGTGGGCCCTACGTCGAAGGGCGCATCATCGATCTCTCGTTCGCGGCTGCCGAGAAACTCGGCATAGTACAAAAAGGGCTCGCCAAAGTGGGCCTAAAAGTGTTAAAATATCCTGAGATTCCTCCGACGAAAAAATGCTTACCCGACAAGTAGAGTCTTTTTCAGACGCCGAGATCTTCGCGCTGCTGCATCCCTTGGTGCGGCGTTGGTTTATTGAAAAATTTTCAGTGTTCAGTCCGCCACAGCGCTTCGCCATTCCACATATTCACAATCGAAAGAATTGTCTGATCTCCGCGCCCACGGGCTCTGGAAAAACCCTCGCGGCGTTCTTGGCGATCCTCAACGAACTCGTACAGCTTGCAGCTCAGAACGCCCTCGAAGATCAGATTTATTGTGTGTATATCTCGCCGTTGAAAGCCTTAGGCAACGACATCGAGCGCAATCTTCAGGAGCCGCTGCGCGAGATGGAAGCGCTCGCCGGACACAAGCTGGGTATCAGAGTCGAAGTCCGCACCGGCGACACGTCGAGCGAAAAGCGCCAGCGAATGCTCAAAAAACCCCCGCATATTCTCATCACCACTCCCGAATCGTTTGCCATCGCGCTCTCGGCAAAACAGTTCTCAAATTATTTTAGCTATGTGCGCTGGGTGATCGTCGACGAAGTACACGCGCTTGCGGAGAACAAGCGCGGCGTGCACCTGTCGCTCTCGCTTGAGCGGCTCCAAGAGCTGTGCGATTTCACTCGTATCGGGCTTTCTGCGACGGTCAGCCCGCTCGACGAAGTCGCAAAGTTTTTAGTGGGGCGGCGCTACGGCCAAGTGCTCGCGCCCTTGAGCGACGGCGGTGACCCCTGGCGCGATTGTGTTATTATCGACGCGCGCTTCGACAAGAAGATAGACCTCCAAGTGCTCAGCCCTGTGGACGATTTCGTCCACTGCTCGTTTGAAGAACTGAACGCGAATCTCTACGCGCTGTTAGACGATCTCATTCGGCAGCATCGCTCGACGTTGATCTTCACGAACACGCGCGCGCTCACCGAGAGAGTCGTACACACGCTCAAAGAGAGATTCCCGCACTATGTCGAGGTGATCGGGGCGCATCACAGCTCGCTCAGCAAAGAGCTGCGCCTAGATATCGAGCGCAGACTGAAAAACGGCGCACTGAAAGTCGTCGTCTCCAGCACGAGCTTAGAGCTGGGCATTGACATCGGGTACATAGATTTAGTAATTCTGTTGGGCTCGCCCAAGAGCGTCACGCGCGCGCTGCAGAGAATAGGACGCTCCGGACACAAACTCCATGACACGATCAAGGGGCGCGTCGTCGTCACCGACCAAGACGACTTAGTCGAGTGCGCGGTGATGATGCGCAGCGCCTTGCAGCACAAATTAGAGAAACTGCACATTCCCAAGAACTGTCTTGACGTGTTAGCGCAGCAGATCTTCGGGATTCTGCTCGACGGGCCAACGTACGCCGAAGAGCTCTATGAGCTCGTGACGCGCAGTTATAACTTCGCCGAACTCAGCCGCGAGCACTTTGAGAAAGTGTTGGAGTATCTTGCGGGTGAGTACACGGACTTAGAAGACCGTCACGTCTACGCGAAGATCTATTACGACAAAGAGACGGGGGAGATCCGCACGCGAGGGCGGCTGGCTCGCGTGCTCTATATGACCAACGTGGGCACGATCCCCGATGAGTCGTATATTATCGTAAAGGCGGGCGACAGACGCCTCGGTCAGATCGAAGAGGGTTTTCTAGAGATGCTGCGCAAGCACGACACGTTTGTGCTCGGCGGCGAGACATACAAATTTAAGTTCTCACGGGGGATGACAATCCAAGTTGAGGCCGCTAGCGAAGAGCGCGTCACCGTCCCCACGTGGTTCTCGGAGATGCTGCCGCTGAGCTTCGAGCTCGCCTTAGATATTCAAGAGTTTCGCTCGGCGCTCTCTGAGCTCTTTGCACGCGGGGCTTCCCAAGAAGAGATCAAGGCTTTCATTCGCGCAGAATTAGGGCTGGACGCGCGCGGGGTCGAGTCGCTCTATCGCTACTTTGCCGAACAGCGCAGATACTCGCGGCTCCCGCACCGACGCAAGCTCTTGATCGAGTTTTATACCGAGGGTCCTAAGACGATCGTGATCTTCCATGCGCTCTTTGGGCGGCGCGTCAACGACGCGCTCAGCCGCGCGCTGGCATATCTCATTGCACGACGCGAAGACAAAGACATCGAGATCGCCGTCACGGATCACGGCTTTTATTTAGCGTATGAGGGCTCGGTCAAGGTCATGGAAGCGTTTGATCTGCTCAAGGAGCGCGACCTGCGAGAAGTCTTGCGGGATGCGTTGCGAGATACTGAGATCCTTAAGCGACGATTTCGGCACTGTGCCACGCGCGCCCTGATGATCTTACGAAGCTACAAGGGGCAGCGCAAGTCCGTGGGGCGCCAACAGATGAAAGCCGCGATCTTGCAGAGTGCCGTCGAGCGCATGGACGAATATTTTCCGATCTTGACGGAGACCTATCGCGAGGTGATGGAGGACGCGATGGACATCGAGAACGCGCAAAAGATTCTCGACGAGATTCGTTCTGGGCAGATTGAGCTAGAGGGCTTTGTGAGCCCATCGCCGTCGCCGTTTGCGTTGCATATCGTGATGCACGCGCGCTCGGATATCATCAAAGTCGAAGACCGCCAAAAATTCTTGCAGAAGATGTATGAGCGGCTACAATCATGCGGGAGGGACCCATGAAGATCGAGAACTTTAACGCTTATCAGCGCGAGTCGCGCAAGACGTGGAACGTTATATCTACAGACCATCCCATCGTCTACCCGACGCTTGGGCTCGCCAACGAAGCCGGTGAGGTCGCGGGAAAGATCAAAAAGATCTTCAGAGATAAGAGCGGAAAGATCTCCGAAGAAGATCGCCAAGCCCTCAAATATGAACTCGGCGACGTGCTCTGGTATCTCACCCAGATCTGCACCGAGCTGGGGCTGTCTCTCGAAGAAGTCGCTCAGGCAAATCTCGAAAAGCTCTTCTCGCGCCTGGAGCGCGGCCAAATCCACGGCGAAGGCGATACGCGATAACAGAAGCGTTTGCCTTTCGCATCACGCCTTCGTATAATGCAGCTCAGCTCATGAGAAGAGTCTTTCTGCTCCTATGGCCAGGAAGGATCCAAACCAAATGACCCTGATCGAGCATTTGGACGAGCTGCGCGCCCGCGTGCTCTACTCGCTCGCGGTCATTCTCACTATTGCTATCGTCGCGTATATCTTCCGCGAGCAGATCATGGCCTTTCTCACCGCGCCGCTGCGTGCCCTGAC
>CAZODX010000089.1:0-6069 GCA_964578715.1 uncultured Thermotogae bacterium
TAAGACGTCTGGGTGGTCAACGCTGATGGTGATCATCAGAGCGCCACGCCGCCCGGATTGCCCAATCGTGCCCGTCGTCGTGGAGAAGAGCTCCATGAAGCTCACCGAACCCGACGAGTAAATAGCCGAGTTGTTGACGGGCGAGCCCTTGGGGCGCAAGATCGAGATATCCGTGCCGACGCCGCCACCCAGCGAGTACGTGCGCGCAGCTTCCTTGCACCACTCAAAAATCCCCTCGATAGAGTCTTCTTTGATGGGGATTACATAGCAGTTCAGAAGCGTGGCGCGGCGTGGCTGCCCCGCACCGAACATAATGCGTCCGCCGGGGATGAAGCGAAAGTCCTCCAAGAGCCAATAAAATCTCTTTTCCCACTCGCGGCGCTGCTTCGCGTCGGTTTCAACAGACGCGATCTCACGCGCCACGCGCTCCCACATCTCTACGGGAGTCTTCTCTATGATCCTTCCCGATAGATCGCGTAGGGCATATTTGTCTAAGAAGCACCGGATGCGTAACTCATCGCCTCCGAAAAACTCGATAGTCTCCGGAGCAATTGCAGTAGTCTTGGCCGTGCTGATCTCCTGCACCATCTCAGATTTTCCCCCTTCTGCGTGACGCCGCGCTGATCACTCACACCTCGAATCGGTCGCACACAGGGTGGGCCGATCGTCTAGGAAAGCCCCTTCCTATGTAGAATTATAACACATCTGCGGCGTGTCGCAACGTGATGTGTACTACACTCCTGGTGATCATTATGGGGCACGAGCCCTCCCCTGTCAAGGGCGACAGCCGTCACAGATTTTCAATAACAGTAGGCCATTCCCGTTAAACCGTGACGCTCTCTCCGGGACGCATGATGATGACTTTTGTTTCGGTCCGTGACTCCACCATCGCCTTGAATCTGTCGGGGTCCTGGTGGATCGCGGGCAGGGTATTATAGTGAATGGGGATGACGATCTTGGGTTTGAGCAACTGGACGGCTTCTGCAGCGGCGTCGGGGTCCATGGTGTAGTAGCTGCCGATGGGCAAGAAAGCTATATCTAGTCCGAGCTTCCCGATCAAGGCCATGTCGCCAAAGAGCGCGGTGTCGCCCGCGTGATAGATTTTTTTGTTCTCTAGGGTTGTGAGGACGATCCCGCAAGGTTCACCCAAGTAATGTCCGTCATGGCTGGAGCTATGGAACGCCGGGGTGAGCTGCACAGTTCCGAACTCAAAGCGACTCGGCCCGCCGATGTTCATCCCGATAGCTTTCGCGCCTTGGGACTGACAGTACGCTGCCAGCTCAAAGATCGCGATGATCGGCGCGCCGGTGCGCTTGCTGATGGAGACAGCATCGCCCAGGTGATCGCTATGGCCGTGGGTTAAGAGAATCGCATCGGGGTGGAAATCCTCGGGCTTGTGCCGCGCCACAGGGTTGCCGGTGATGAACGGGTCTATCAAGAGCGCGTGTGTGTCGGTTTTGATCTCGACAGCAGCGTGGCCGATGAATGTGACCTGCATCGCGACCTCCTTAAGTTTAGTCTCCGCCGAACTCGCGCTTGAGGAGTTCTTTGTCCTCGCCTTTGGTTGCCGTAAGCAGAATGTGAATGCGATCTGCGGCAGCGGGGTGCTTTTCGGTCAGATATTCTAAGAACGCTGTGGTTTCAGCAGGGCGCTCGGCGAGCAGTGGGCGCAGCCGATGGGCGACCTCCCAGACACCTAGGGTGTTCAACAGTCTCTCTGTACGCGTTTCAAGATCGCTGTGATTGGGCGCACCAAGTGCATCGAGCACCTGCAGGATCTCTGCCGCTGACACCACTCATGATCACCCGTATTATTGTAACACAGGGCGAAGAGACTTGCGAGGGCTTATCGCATCTCCAACCCGGGAATCTTGAGCTTCTGCTCGGCGATATCTAAGAGCTTCGAGATCACCAGCACGCAGACCAAGTAAATAAACGCGACGATGAGAAAGACTTCAAAATACCGAAAGTTTCGCGAAGCGATGATCTGTCCTGTGGCCATGAGCTCCGGCGCCCCAATGATGAACGCGACGGAAGAGTACTTGAGCGTATAAATTAATTCGTTCGACCACGGGGGGATGACGAGGCGCAACGCTTGGGGGAGAATCACATAACGAATCGCTTGGAGATTGGTCATGCCAATAGAGCGAGCCGCAAGCATCTGCCCGCGACTGATCGATTGAATCGCCCCGCGGAAATACTCAGCTTGGTACGCAGCACTGTTCAAGCCCAGCCCGATGATCGCCGCTGTGAGCGAATCTAAGCGAATCTCGAAGACCGGAAGCCCATAATAGATCAAAAAGAGCTGTACCAGCACGGGGGTGCCGCGCACAAACTGCACGTAGGCCGTGCTCACCCAATAGATGGGCTTGTTCCCGTAGACGCGCCCAAGCGCTAAGAGAATCCCGCCGACAAGCCCTAGCCCGATTGCTAAGATCGTCAACTGAAATGTCGTCGCTGTTCCCTGCAGGAGCCGGGGAGCTATGTCGCACGCTAGCCGTAAGAAGCTACCTTCAGCAAGCGTCTGGCAGAACGAGGTCATCGCGCGTGTGCTCCTCCGTAGAGTTCGCTGATCTTCCCCAGGAACTGCCTGGTGCGCGGCTGTTGGGGGTTGCCAAAGACCTGCTCCGGCGGCCCTTGCTCCACAATCACGCCCTTCTCCATAAAGATCACTTCGTCGCAGACCGAGCGGGCAAACCCCATCTCGTGCGTGACGACCACCATCGTCATGCCCTCTTCGGCTAAATCTTGCATCACCTGCAAGACCTCCCCGATGAGCTCGGGATCGAGCGCGCTTGTCGGTTCATCGAAGAGCATCAGCTTGGGGTCCATCGCGAGCGCGCGCGCAATGGAAACGCGCTGTTGCTGCCCCCCAGAAAGCTGCGCCGGATACTTCTGAGCTTGCTCCGCCAAGCCGACGCGGGCCAGCTCGTGCAGCGCTCGCTCCGTCGCTTCTTTCTTGGAGAGCCCCTTCACTTTCATCAGCCCCAGGCGCACATTGTCCAGTGCCGTCAGATGGGCAAAGAGATTGAAGTCTTGAAAGACAAACCCGATCTGCTGACGAATCTTATTGATATCTGTCTGAGGGCTGGTGATCTCTGTATCTTCGAGCCAGATGCGCCCGCGGTCGGGCTCGGTCAGTCTATTGATACAGCGCAGGAGCGTGCTCTTGCCCGTCCCCGACGGCCCAATAATAGCAAGCGCTTCGCCCTGGCGCACGGTGAACGAGACCCCTTTTAAGACCTCTTCGTTCCCGTAGCGCTTATGTACATCTTCGACACGCACAATAATCTTAGACGACACGGCCATGCTCCTCCAGACGTGGCCCTGTCAAGCCGGGCACTCCCCAGCGCCGCTCCACCCATTCCAAGAGCCACGTGCCGAGATACGTCAGGGCGAGGTAGATCAAGGCAACGGTGATAAAGATGAGAAAGACCTCGCGCGTGCGTTGCATGATCTGCCACCCTTGGCGCGTGAGCTCCGTAACCCCGATGGCGAAGACAAACGACGTGTCTTTGAGCACCCCTGAGTATTCGTTCGACCAACCGGGAATAGCGAGGCGGAGCGCCTGGGGGAGCACAATATATCGAATAGACTGCCAGGATGTCATTCCTAGGGCTCGGGCTGCCAAGAGCTGCCCGGGCTTGATCGCGCGGATTGCCCCACGGAAGATCTGTGACTGATAGGCCGACGAGTGCAGCCCGAACGCTAAGACCGCAACGGCAAATGTTGGGAGCCGCAGCCATCCCCAGCCGTAGATATCCGCCAAAAACGCTATACCATAGTTGAGCACGATCAGCAAGACCAAGATAGGCATAGCGCGGAAGAATCTCTCATAAGTGGACATAAGCATCGCGATGGGGCGTGGCCCATAAGCCTGTCCCACCGCCACGAGAATCCCCAGCACCAGCCCCACAAGCAATAAACTCACCGTCAGCTCCACCGTGACGAGCGTGCCCTGGAGCAGCAACGGTAAGCTCTCCCAGACCAATACGAGCTTTTCTATCATTGGTGGTGAGAAAGAACAAGGCCCTCACCCCGCAGAAGGAGCCGGGGTGAGGGCCGTAGGCTGCTCATAGCACCAATTACGGCTTCTTGTAGGACTCTCCGGCCATGCATGCCGCCATGTTCTCGGCGTAGGCTTCCGGCTGATTCTTGTCCAGCCAGCCCTTCAGATCCGCCCAGCACTGCGTCACCCTCTCCAAGTTGACGTCCACGCCGAAGTACGCCTCGACTAAGTTATTCCAGATGCCCTTCTTCTTCATCTCCTTCATGCCGTCGTTGATGCGGGGCAAGAGCTTGTTGGGATCGCCCTTGCGGACTAAGAACCCAAATTGCTCTTCAGTCATGATGATCCCTACGATCTTGAGCACGCCCTTGGAGGCTTTCACGGCGACTTTGGCCGCGGGCTCATCTTCGACCACGGCGTGAATCTGTTTATTGATGAGATCTTGCTCGGCCAGCGGATAGGTCTCATAAAGCTTGAGCTCGACTTTGATCCCCTGATTAATCACGTTATCTTCGACCCACTGAGCGCCGGTGGTACCACGCTGCGCTCCGATCTTGTTGCCCGCCTTGAACGCCGTAATAATATTCAACCCTGAATCGGCGCGCACGAGCACCGACTGATTGGACTCCCAGTAGGGATCGGAGAAGTCTACGACTTGAGCGCGCTCCTTCGTAATGGTGAATCCCGACGCACCGATGTCGCACTGGCCCGCTTGCACGGCAGGGATGATCGAGTCGAACCCCAAGTTCTGAATGGTGATCTTATAGCCCTTCAGGATCGCGATGATGCGCATCACGTCCAGATCGAACCCGACGAACTCCCCCTTGGCGTCGGTCCACTCAAACGGCGGCCAGGAGATGTCCGAGCAGACCTTGAAGACTTGGGTCTGGGCCTGCGGGACAAGTCCGCCAATCCCCAACGCCACAACCAACACGCCGACGACGACACTCCATCTCACGAGCACTCGCATAGTCTACGCCTCCTTTTCGGTGTTGATTATACCCATCGAGATGGGCTCGGTCAATAGGGCTTGACGCCCACGGCCCGCTCGAGTATGATACTGCCTACCGTGACCACCTAGAGCAGTGTGAACAGGAGGAAAGGCTATGCGTCGCTACTTTGCTCTTCTTGTGCTGATCGCGCTGGGGAGCCTCACGCTGCTCGGCAGCGCCCAAGAGCCTCTCCAGACCGGCACCTGCGAGCAGATCCATACCGACTTTGGCGTAGTTATTCTCTCTGAGAGCACACGCGACTTTGACAGCGTCGAGTGCGCCACACTCTATGCGATCTTCAAGTCTCTGCCGGTCCATATTCGCTCGGCTGTGACGCTTATTAAGCGTCTGCCCCGCGACCCCGAAGCCGCCGGTCGTGCCTACGGCTCGACCATCGAACTCTACGACGGCTTGAATTGCGACACCATCCCCAACTGTAGAGATTTCATGGTCGTGGTCTTTCATGAGATCGCCCATGTCGCGCACTTTCGCGTATTTACGCCCCAACAGGCACAAGCGTACCGGCAGCTCTACTGGCGCTCTGGGTCCGATCCGGGGAATTTTATTGGCCCTTTATACCGTGGGCGTCGCTACGCTACGACCAACGAATACGAAGATTTTGCCGAACTCTTCGCGGCGTACACCGAAGACAGCAACCGGGTCGTCAACTTCGTGCGGGATCGTCTCTCCAAGAACGAGACAATTCTCTTTGAGAAACTGAAAATTCTCTTCGACGTGCTGATGGAGCAGAGCCAGCCCCAATCTGTGTTGGTCTATCGCAGTGAAGTGTGGGACGGCGCAATGCCCGATGGGAACTTTCGGGGCGTAGTCCGTCGCGCTTTGCTGCCTCGCGACGCACAAGGGCTGCCCATTATTCCCGGCGAGCCCGACTGGGAGGATTTTTAGCCCTGGGCAGACACAAGGGTCTGCCCCTACAGAAGGGGGCTTCCCAGCGTGCTTCAGACCTCTCCCCCAGCCCCTCCCCTGAAGAGGGAGGGGAGTGCTCCCCCTTCCCTTTAGGGAAGGGGGGTGGGGGGTTAGGTCTGAGACGGCGGATTCATCCGCCGG
>CAZODX010000090.1:0-1415 GCA_964578715.1 uncultured Thermotogae bacterium
GCTGGGGCGTGGGGGGGATCGAAGCCGAGGCGTGTATGCTCGGCCAGCCCCTCTATATCGTGACTCCGGAAGTGATCGGGTTCAAGCTGACGGGGCAGCTGCGCGAGGGCGTGACGGCAACAGATTTGGTCTTGACCGTAACACAGATGCTGCGTAAGAAGGGCGTGGTAGACAAGTTCGTCGAGTTCTACGGGGAGGGGCTCTCGCAGCTTGCGCTGCCCGACCGGGCTACTATCGCCAACATGGCGCCGGAGTACGGGGCAACGTGTGGCTTCTTCCCTGTGGACGACGAGACCCTGCGATACTTAAAGCACACCGGGCGCAGCGCAGCACTGATAGATTTAGTCGAGCGCTATTGCAAGGAGCAGGGGCTCTTTAGGACACGCGAGACGCCCGATCCGATCTTCACCGACACGCTTGAGCTCAAATTGGAAGAGGTCGAGCCGAGCGTCGCCGGGCCGAAGCGCCCACAAGATAGAATCCGTCTCTGGGACGTCAAGAGAGAATTTCGCAAGGCGCTCACAGCTCCCGTCAAGGAGCGCGGCTACGAGCTGCCCCCCGAAGCGCTCGCTCAGAAGAACGAGCTTACTCACGGCTCAGTCGTCATTGCTGCGATCACGTCGTGCACGAACACTTCGAATCCGTCGGTGATGGTCGCTGCGGGATTACTCGCAAAGAAAGCCGTTGAACGCGGGCTGAAGGTCCCCGCGCATGTGAAGACGAGCTTAGCGCCCGGCTCCAAGGTCGTCACGGAATACCTTCACAAATCCGGGCTGATGCGTTACTTAGAAGAGCTGGGCTTTCACGTCGTGGGCTACGGCTGTACGACGTGCATCGGCAACAGCGGCCCGCTCCCTGAGCCCGTCGCCAAAGAGATCACCGAAAAGAATCTCGTGGCAGCAGCAGTGCTGTCGGGCAACAGAAATTTCGAAGGGCGCATCCATCCCTTGGTGAAGGCGAATTTTCTCGCATCGCCGCCGCTGGTCGTCGCCTATGCCCTGGCGGGGACTGTGGACATCGATTTGGCCAACGAGCCCCTAGGCACCGACAAGGACGGAAGACCCGTCTATCTGAAAGACCTGTGGCCCTCCCAGCACGAGATCCAGGAAGTCATCTCCCACGCGATTGACCCGGAGATGTTCAAGAAGACCTACGCGCACGTCTTCGACGGCAATCCCCAGTGGAACGCGATCACCGGCGTGGAGGGCGAGCTCTATCGCTGGGACCCCGCTTCGACGTACATTCAGGAGCCCCCGTATTTTCAAGAATTTTCCCTGACGCCGAAGCCGTTGCAAGACATTCGCGGCGCGCGCGTCTTGGTGATGCTGGGCGATTCGGTCACGACCGATCACATCTCGCCGGCGGGGGATATTCCTGTAGACAGCCCGGCGGGGCAGTATCTGATCGCGCGGGGC
>CAZODX010000090.1:1425-6062 GCA_964578715.1 uncultured Thermotogae bacterium
CGAAGAAAGATTTTAATTCTTATGGGTCGCGTCGGGGCAATCACGAGGTGATGATGCGCGGGACGTTTGCCAACGTGCGTTTAAAGAATCTCTTAGTGCCGGGCGTGGAGGGCGGGGTGACGGTGCACTTCCCCAGCGGGGAGCGCATGAGTATTTATGATGCAGCGATGCGCTATCAGTCTGAAGGGGTGCCGTTGCTGGTGCTGGCGGGCAAGGAGTATGGGACGGGCAGCTCGCGCGACTGGGCGGCGAAGGGTCCGGCGCTGCTGGGGGTGAAAGCGATTCTTGCCGAGAGCTTTGAGCGCATCCATCGCTCGAACTTAGTGGGCATGGGGGTGTTGCCCTTGCAGTATAGGGAGGGCGAGAACGCCGAGACGTTCGGGCTGACGGGGCGTGAGCTCTTTGACGTTGTGGGCATCTCCAAGATCGAGAGACCCAGACAAGAGCTGACGGTGCGGGCGCGGAAGCCTGACGGAAGCGTCACAGAGTTTAGAGTGATCGCGCGGCTCGACATCCCCATTGAGATCGAGTATTACAGAAACGGCGGGATCTTACAGACGGTCTTGAGACAGTTGCTCGCGCAGGGGTGATTGGTCTACCAAAAGCTGCTGCCAAGACTTGACCTGAGGGGAGCTGGTAAAACGAAGGCTGGAGAAGGCGCGGAGTGTGTGACTAGAAGATATGTATCTATTCTACTTGGACGAAAGCGGTGAGCGAGAGTATGAGAGCAGAGGTAAATACTTTGTCCTTTGTGCTCTCGGTCTCCCTATCGGTGAGTGGCGAGCACTCAATAATGACGTGCTCATGCTCAAAAATACCTACTTCCGCGATTCCCGGGTCGAGATTAAATCAGCATGGCTGAGAATCCCTAAGGAACGAGAGAAACGATACCTCAGCCGGTATCACATTACAGAAGATGAGCTTAATGAGTTCGTCGGGAAGCTCTATGATGCTCTCTTGTCTTATAATGTCACGATCATGGCTAGCGTAATCAACAAAGAACAAATGAAAGATCAGTACAAGCAACCACAGTCACCAAGCTCGCTTGCCTATCGCTTGCTTTTTGAACGGATCGAGTTGTTTCTGGAGCAGCTACCCCAGTCTTTCGGACTGATACTCTTTGACAAGATCACTGACTTGCAAGTGATGAAGAAGGGCTATGAAGACCTTCTCACGCAACAGCACCTCCGCTATCTAGAAAAGGGCACAGAATTCGTGCGCGTGAATCGAATCGTGGAGGGATTGCTGTTCGTCCCATCTCACGAGAATAATCTCTTGCAATTGGCCGACCTCTGCAGCTATAACATCTATCGTCAATTTGTCATGTATGGAGATGAATGGGATGCACAGCATAGATTCACCCAACGCTATCCTTATTTTGAGAGGATCGAATCCAAGCTGCACCGTTCCCCAGAAGGGAATTACACAGGGTATGGCATAAAGAAGTTCCCATGATGAAAAGATGAGGACGGGCTCGGCGTGCTCGCCGACAGCGCCTGTGACGCAGGCTCCGAGGAGCCACCCGCCAAGGTCATTTTATCAATAACGCTTAGAAAAGTCAAGGGCTACTGCTACGCTCAAGAGCATCTGGAAACAAGCAGAATTGGAGGATACACCATGAAGAAATACGTGGTCATTTACGAATGGACAGGCAAGAACTATTCGGCCTACGTGCCCGATCTGCCCGGCTGCATCGCCTGCGGCGACACGCTGGAGGAGACCGAAAAGCTCATGCACGAGGCCATCTCTCTATATCGAAGTATGCGTCAGAACCCTAAGATCTCCTCCGGACGCAACCAGTGACACGTATAGCCGTTAGGGTGCTTCTGTAAGTAGTCTTGATGCTCTTCCTCGGCACGCCAGAACGGCCCGGCTCTCTCGACTTGAGTGACAATCGGCGCTCCCCATTTGCTGTATCTGTTCAGACGCTCTATAAAGTCGAGCGCGATCTGGCGCTGTCTTTCGGTGTGATAGAAGATCGCCGAGCGATACGACTCCCCAATGTCGTTGCCCTGACGGTTGGGGGTCGTCGGGTCGTGCATCCGGAAGAAATAGCGCAAGAGCTGCTCGAATGAAAGCTTTTCGGTGTCGTAGATAACGCGCACGGCCTCGGCGTGTCCAGGATGATGGCGATAGGTCGCGTTGGGGACCTTCCCGCCGGTGTAGCCCACGTCGGTGTAGACGACTCCCGGGATCTTTCGCAAGATCTCTTGCATGCCCCAGAAGCATCCGCCGGCTAAGTAGACGACGTCGCGCGTGGGAACGAGTCCCGCGAGAATGAACGGCTCGAGATACCGTGCGTAGCCTTCAGCTTCCATCTGCGAGGCGTGCACAAAGCGTAGTGCTGCCGAGTTGATGCAATATCGCTTGTACGTAGGCGGCGGGCCGTCGTCGAAGACGTGCCCTAAATGAGAGTCGCCGTGCTTGGAGCGCACCTCGGTCCGTATCATCCCGTAAGAGTCATCGGGCTTCTCGATAATATTTTCCGGCTCGAGGGGCTTAGTGAAGCTCGGCCAGCCTGTGCCCGAATCGAACTTATCAAACGACGAGAAGAGCGGCTCGCCGCTGACGATATCTACATAGATGCCCGGCTCATGATGATCCCAATATTGATTGTGAAACGGCGGCTCGGTGCCGCAGTTGCAGACGACCTCAAACTGTTCGGGAGTAAGACGCTTCTTCAGCTCTTCGTGCGACGGCTTGCGATACATACAAACCTCCTGTCAGGGCTATTATACCCGATCTATGATATAATCTGCTCGGTGATCGAAGATGCGACTCGTTGCCGTCTGTGCGTTGCTGATTCTGCTGGCCATCGTGCCCGGCGTCGCTCAAGCGCCACTCGTTGTCGTCTTGGACTGGCTGCCCAATCCCAATCACGTCCCGTTGTATGTCGCGCAAGAGATGGGGTTTTTCGGTACTGAAGGTCTTGCCGTCTCGCTGCAAGCCCCGACGGCCTTCGATCCGAGTGATCCGGCCAAGCTCGCTGCGTCGGGCCGCGCCGATCTCGCGCTCACGACGCCGATCAACCTCATCGTGATTCGCGCGCAGAATGTCCCGTTGACAGCCGTTGGCTCGCTCATCCAGAAGCCCCTGGGGGGCCTGCTCGCCCTCAAAGAGCGCGGGATTCGCACGTTAGCAGACTTTAAAGGGCGCACGATCGGGTACTCGCTCGAACCCGAAGAGCCGGTCTTGTGGGCGGCGATGCTGGAGACCGCGGGCCTCAAGCCCGGAGACTATCGCTTACTCAACGTGGGCTTCGACACGCTCCCGGCGCTCTTGACGGGTCAAGTCGATGCCATCGGCGCGTTTCGCAACGTCGAAAAAATCTTAGTAGAAGTGCAAGAGCGCAAGGAGACCGTCTTCTTCGCCATGGAAGAGCACGGCATCCCTGAGCATCCGCAGCTCGTCTTCGTTGCCAACGAGGCCGTGACACAGCAGAAGTCAGATCTTTTCAGAAGATTCTTGCGGGCGGTCGCGCGGGCCGTGACGCTCACCCTCCAAGACCCCGCTCGATCTTTTGAACTCTTCCTCAAAGCCAACCCTGATCTGCAGCGCGAGGCCGAGCTTCAGAGAAGATTCTTCGACGCGACGGTGGCGCTCTTTGCCGGCGCGCCCTGTCACAATCAACTCGAACGATGGGCCAAGCTCCAGGACTTTCTCTTCGAGAGAAAGCTGATCGAGCGCCGCAGCGAGCTCTCCAAGCTCGTTACTGTGAATCTGTTGCCGCCGGAGTGTGGCCTATGATCAGAGTCGGGTTCTATCAGTTCTGCCCGGTCTTCGGCGACAAACGCACGAATTTACAGAAGATCGCCGACGCCCTAGAAAAGACGGACGCAGATATTGTGGTGCTGCCGGAGCTGTGCACCACGGGGTATCTCTTCACCTCCCAAGACGAAGTTGTGGAGCTTGCTGAACCGATCCCCGGGCCGACCACGCTCTTCTTAGAGAATCTCACGCGACGCAAGCACATATGGCTTGTGCTGGGCATGGCCGAGCGCGATGCGCTCTCCAAGAAGTGTTATAACTCGGCGGTGCTGCTGGGGCCTGATGGGTATTGTGCAACGTATAGAAAAGCGCATCTCTTCTTCGAAGAGAAGCTCTACTTTGCCCCGGGTGACACGCCGTTTCGCGTCTATGATCTGGGGATTGCCAAGATTGGGATGCTCGTCTGCTTCGATCATTTCTTCCCTGAAGCGACGCGGGCCTTGGCGCTGCAGGGCGCGCAGGTCATCTGTCATCCGTCGAATTTAGTGCTCCCGGGCAAAGGGCAGCAGATCACGCGCGTCCGTGCCATGGAGAATCGAATCTTTTGGGTCTTGGCCAATCGCTACGGCACGGAGGAGCGCAATGGCAAGAAGCTCTCGTTCACGGGGGCCAGCCAGATCGTCGCGCCCACAGGGGAGCTCCTTGCGCAAGCTCCGCCTGAGGGAGAGTCTTTGGAGATCGTCGAGATCAGCCCAGCCCAAGCCGACGACAAGAGAGTGACGGCGATGAACGATCTCTTCGCGGATCGTCGCCCGGAGTTGTATAATGTGAGCGCCGGTGATCGTCCATGTCAGAGAACATAACAAGGCTCCGTCCCAGCGGCCAGGTGACCATCCCCAAAAAGATTCGTGAAGCCCTGCACCTTAAGC
>CAZODX010000091.1:0-926 GCA_964578715.1 uncultured Thermotogae bacterium
GCGATATCCTCTCGTTGATCGAAGAGGCCGAGGCCCGCGTCGACGCCAAGAAAGCCGAAGAATTTGTGAGGAAGATTCAGAAAGAAAACTTTACTCTGGAAGACTTTCGCGAGCAGATCCAGCAGCTGCGCCGCATGGGGTCGATCACCAAATTATTAGAGAAGATCCCGGGCATGCAGAAAGTCGAGGTGGACGAGAAGGCGCTCATCAAAGTCGAGGCGATCATCAATTCGATGACCCCTGAGGAGCGGCGCCATCCTGAGATTCTCAACGGCAAGCGCAAGAAGCGCATTGCCCTGGGCAGCGGCACCCAGGTGAGCGATGTGAATAAGCTCTTAAAGCGCTTTGAGGAAGCGCGGAAGATGATGAAGCAGCTCAAGGGAAAGAAGCTCCCCCTGGGGCAGATGCCCTGGGGATGAAATCACACGCCGAGGAGGAACGAGATGGCATTGAAGATCAGGCTCAAGCGGATCGGGCGACGGTCGCAGCCGTCGTATCGAGTTGTGGTGGTCGAGGAGTCGCGCCCGCGCGACAGCCGCGTGGTCGCGGACCTAGGTTGGTACGACGTCTTGCATGGACAGTATGAGATCGACACGGCCGAGGCGTTGCTGTGGCTTGGGCGGGGGGCGCAACCGACGGAGACCGCGCGCCACCTGCTCTCCAAGAAGGGCGTCTTGGCAGAGTTTCATAAACAGCGCCTGGCACAGACGTGAACCCGATCTTCGCTGCATTACAGTATCTGATCCGTGCGTTGGTAGACGCCCCAGAGAAGATCACCGTGGAGCGGATCGAGACGCCCAAGGCTGATATCTTCAATATTAGCGTTGTGCAGGAGGAGATGGGGCGCTTAGTTGGGCGGAACGGGCGGACCGCCGAGGCGATCCGAGATGTGCTTGGGGCTATTGGGGCAACGCTCGGCAAAGAAG
>CAZODX010000091.1:936-1974 GCA_964578715.1 uncultured Thermotogae bacterium
GCTCGCCATGCGCATTGATATCATCACGATCTTCCCGCAGATGCTCACAGGGTTCTTCGACGCCGGGGTGATCGGCGCGGCGCGCCATGCGGGTATTATCGAGATCTATATTCACAATCTACGCGACTTCACTACAGATAAACATCGCCAAGTCGATGACCGTCCCTACGGCGGCGGCCCAGGGATGGTCTTAAAGCCCGAGCCGTTCTTCCGGGCTGTGGAGTTCATCAAGAGCCAGCTGAGCGTCACACCTAGGGTCATTCTCTTATCAGCTCAAGGCAAGCTCTTCACTCAACAGATTGCCAAAGAGCTTGCCAAAGAGCACGCGATTATTTTGCTCTGCGGGCGCTACGAGGGCGTGGACGAGCGCGTCCTGAGCATCTGTACTGATGAGCTCTCTATAGGGGATTATGTCTTAAGTGGTGGCGAGGCGGCCGCGGCTGTCGTCGCCGAGTGTGTCGCTCGGCTTGTCCCCGGTGTGGTGGGCAGGCACGAATCGCTGGAGCAAGATTCGTTCTATAATGAGAGATTATTGGGGCCGCCGCAGTATACCCGGCCTCCGGAGTTCCGTGGGCTGAGGGTCCCCGAGGTGCTCCTCAGCGGGGATCACAAGAAGATCGAGGAGTTTCGGCGCCGCGCCGCCTTGGAGAAGACATTGAAGAACAGACCAGATCTCCTCCAGAAGTGAGTGAGTATGGGCAATCTCTATATCGCGCTCGTGCACTATCCCTGTCGGGACCGCCATGACAAGATCGTCACCACGATGATCACCCCCATCGACGTGACGGACATCGCGCGCAGCGCCTGCACCTACGGGGTGACGCGGTTTTATATCGTCACGCCCTTGCCAAGCCAACAGACCATCGTTCAGAGACTGATCGATTTTTGGCTCAAGGCTGAACCTGACCTTGCCTATCGGCGCCCGGCCTTGCAACTGGCCCGCGTTGTTGATAGGCTTGAGACCAGTTTTCACGAGGTGCTCGCGCGCGAAGGCCTCGCCCCGGTGCTTGTCGGCACCGACGCCCGGGCGCTGCCGGG
>CAZODX010000091.1:1984-6005 GCA_964578715.1 uncultured Thermotogae bacterium
AGGTTCTCGAACGCATGGACTATTTTCTTCCCCCCATCTGGGGGCCGACGGAGTACAATCACTTGTCGGTGCGTGCCGCAGCTGCTATTATCTTAGACCGGCTGCGCGGACGACGATAATTCTTCACTGAGGGAGTGAGCGTCTATGAAGGGCAATCTGATTCGCGAGATCGAGCAGGAGTTCATGAAGAAGGAGATCCCGGAATTTCGCCCCGGCGATACCATCCGCGTGCATGAGCGCATCTTAGAAGGGGGCGAGAGCGCTAAAGAAGGGAAGGAACGCATTCAGATCTTTGAGGGGATCGTCATCAAGTGTGCCGGCAGCGGCGCGAGCAAGACGTTCACCGTGAGAAAAGTCTCCTATGGCATCGGGGTCGAGAAGATCTTTCCCTTGTATTCGCCGCGGATTGCCAAGATCGAAGTGGTAGAACGCGGGCGGGCGCGCCGCGCGCGCTTGACCTATCTCCGCAAGCAGGCCCTCGAAGCCAGCGCCAAATAAGCGATGCCTGACGAGCTCAAGCCCCATGACCCCATGCCCGGCAGCGACGAGCCTGCGGCTCCTCGCGTGGAGATAGTCGCAGAAGAGGAGCGTCCCAAACCGTGGCTTGCGCGGGTCCTCAACCGTCGCGGGATCGAAACTACGCCGGGGATGGAGTGGGCTCTCGATTGGCTGCAGATTATTATCATTGCTGTGGTGTTGGCGCTCGTCACGATGAACTTTGTCATCGTGCGGATGCGCGTGCCCACCGGCTCGATGGAGCCGACTATTCTACCGGGCAGCTCGTTCTTTGTCGATAAGATCTCTTTCTATTTTCGCAAGCCCAAGCCCGGCGATATTATAGTCTTCTGGCACAACGAGGGCACCGATGAAGCCCCGCGCTGGGTGCGCTATGTCAAGAGACTGATCGCCGTGGGCGGGCAGACAGTGCAGATCAAAGATTGCTATGTCTACGTCAACGGCGTCCCCATGACCGACGATGCATTCAATCACCCTGGGCATCCCCACCCAGACCGCCAGTGTTACTATAATTCGGGGAAGATGGGCGACCAGATGCTGACAGTGCCGCCGGGGCACTATTTCGTCTTGGGGGACAACAGCCGCAACAGCTTAGACGGGCGGTTCTGGGATTTCCCGTTTGTGTGCGAGAAGGATTTTATCGGCGAGCCGTTCTTGAAGGTCTGGCCGCCCAACCAGATCGGGTTTATGAACGGCTACTTTGGCAGCCCACGCTAACGATTGACGCTCGCCCTTCAAAAATCTATAATCTCGCTAGCATGGCTATCAGAGTGTACCCGCCCATCACGAACGCTTCTGGTCCCAACTCGGTTACTTACGAAGAGCTGGAGCGCATCGCGCGCTCGGCTGCAGGAGCTATAGTCACCAAGAGCATGACCCACTGCCCCCGCCAGGGCAATCCCGAACCCAGACTGCGCGCGCACTTAGATAACGAGCTCGGCTCGCTCAACTCGATGGGCCTGCCCAATCTGGGCTACCAAGCGTATGCGAAGTTCATCCCTAAGCTCAAAGAATTCGGAAAACCCGTGATCGCGAGCATCGCCAGCGCGCCATGTGCGCACAAGCTCTCGCCCATAGAGCAGTATCGCGAGATCGCCGTCGCTATAGAAAAAGCCGGCGCCGACGCCATCGAACTCAACCTCTCGTGCCCAAACTTGGAAGACGTCCCCATCGCTATGGA
Source organism: uncultured Thermotogae bacterium (assembly GCA_964578715.1). GTDB lineage: Bacteria > Bipolaricaulota > Bipolaricaulia > RBG-16-55-9 > DRXL01 > JANXCC01. The sequence goes on from CAZODX010000091.1 coordinate 3,681, forward strand.
CCCGCCCAGCGTGCGCGCTGTCTTAGAAAGCGTCACACGCGCCGTGAAGATCCCCGTTGGGGTCAAGCTTGCCCCGTACAATAACGTGCCCAAGCTCTTTGAAGAGATCGCACAGACGCTGCTGGACTTCGAGATCGCCTACGTTGCGACGATCAACTCCGAGCCGTTGACGCTCGATATTGACGTAAAGACTCGAACGAAAGTCATTCGGCCTCATGACGGTTTTGGCGGGCTGGGCGGCCCGGCGGTGTTGCCCATCGCTTTAGCTGAAGTCCATCGCTTCTATAAATTCTTTCAGAGGCATAACGCTCCCATAGCTGTCTGGGGTGTAGGCGGGATCACCAAGCCCGAAGATGCGATCAAGCACTTTCTTGCTGGGGCTTCAGTAGTGCAGATCGGGACGCTCTTTCTCTGGGAAGGCCCGCAAGCGTTCGAGAACCTATGGGCAGGAATTCAGCGTTGGCTCCACGAGAACGGCTTCTCTCACATAGAAGAGATCATAGGCCAGGTGAGGGAGATTTGACTGTTCTCATAGGCGCTGAGGTCTTCGTAGACGGCGAGCTCAGGAGGCTCGATATCGCTCTCGAAGAAGATAAAATTTGTGCCCTAGGGCGCGAGCTTGCGGGTGATAACAGTATAGACTGCTCCGGGAAGATCGTGCTGCCGGGCGTGATAGACGTGCACGTGCACGCGCGCGATTTTAAGCAATCTCACAAAGAAGACTGGGCGTCGCTGGGGCGCGCGGCCATCGCCGGCGGTGTGACGACGGTCTTCGCCATGCCCAATACCGATCCGCCCTTGGACACTGTTGAGCGCGTGCGCGACTACCGCCGTCGCGCCGAGGCGTCTGCGATCAACGCTTATATATACGGCGCGATCACTCCAGACAATCTTCAGAGCTTGGACGAGCTGGCCCAGCACGTGGACGCGTTCAAGCTCTATCTTGGGGAGACGACGGGGCATCTCATTATCAGCGATAAGAAGCTCCATCGTCAGATCTTCAAGATCGTCGCAGAGACCGAAAAGATCCTCACGGTGCACGCGCAGCGCGGCGGCGCTCCCGCAGATGTCACCCGCCACGAGATCGATGACATTCTCTACGTGCTCGACTTAGCCGCAGCGTATGAGACAAAGCTGCACATCGCGCACGTGACGACGCAACGCGCCGTCGAGGCCATCGTCGAAGCGAAAAAATCTAAACTCGACGTCTCGTGCGAGACGTGTCCGCACTATCTGTACTTTACGGCGAAAGACCGAGAGCAGCGTGGGGCGTGGCTGAAGATGAACCCGCCCTTGGCGACCGAAGAAGACCGCGAGTTCTTGTGGTGGGCGCTGCGTGAGGGTCTTATAGACATCGTGGCGACCGACCACGCGCCGCACACGAGTGAAGAGAAGAGCGTGGGCTACGAGAAAGCCCCGGCGGGCGTGCCGGGGGTAGAGTTTCTGTTCCCCTTGCTCTTCGATGCTGTTAACGCCGACAAGCTCTCGCTCGCACGATTTGTCGAAGTCTGCTGTGCTAACCCAGCGAGGCGTTTTGGGCTGGCCACCAAGGGCGAGATCGCCGTTGGGATGGACGCCGATCTCGTCGTGATTGATCCGGACAGAAAGAAGACGATCTCTCGCGAAGACGTGCAGAGCAAGTGCGGCTGGTCGCCCTATGAGGGGCTGACGCTGCAGGGCTGGCCGGTGCTGGCATTGGTGAGAGGAAGATCAAAAGAAATCCTCCGTGCGTAGTTCTTGGAGATGGAAGACGGAGTTGACCGTAAAGACTTCGTAGGAATCGTCGTCTTCTTGGTCAATAATAGTGATCCCGCAGTTGTCTACGGCGAAGTGTCCATTGCCCGGACCAAGACCCAGCACATAGCGCAAGATCGCCCGGATCGTCCCGCCGTGGCTCACTAAGAGAATCTTTTGGTGAGGGTGACGCGCGACCAGTTCCGTGAAGATCTGTGAAGCGCGCTCGTAGAGCTCTTTGCGGCTCTCGCCGCCGGAGGGCCGGAAATTTGCTGGGTCGGTCCGGCGCATCTGATACTCTTGGGGAAATTTTTGCAGCACTTCGTCGCGGGTGAGCCCTTCCCACAGCCCGTAGCGTGCCTCGCGCAATGCTTTGACGGTGATCACGTCCAAGCGATGCGGAGCTGCGAGAATCTGAGCTGTCTCGACGGCACGCACCAGATCACTCGAATAGATCGCAGAGAATTTCTCGTGAGCGAGTAACTCAGCGGTGCGACGCGCTTGCGCGCGGCCGCGCTCGTTGAGGGGGATATCCAATTGCCCCATGACGCGCAGCTGGGTATTCCAGTCGGTTTCACCGTGACGGACGAG
>CAZODX010000092.1:0-2423 GCA_964578715.1 uncultured Thermotogae bacterium
GTTCAGAACCTTTTAATTGGACCAGTGTGGTATTGAAACCTGGGGGTCGGTATCATAAGACCGGCCCCATCACTGTCTTTTAATTGGACCAGTGTGGTATTGAAACTCGTGCTGCCCTCCCTACGGCATATGGGAGGTGCCTCCTTTTAATTGGACCAGTGTGGTATTGAAACGATCCGATGATCGCCAGTACCAACCAGAATATCAACCTTTTAATTGGACCAGTGTGGTATTGAAACATGTGAGGTGCATGAGCATGGTAGAAGTCATTGTTCCTTTTAATTGGACCAGTGTGGTATTGAAACAGCGCCGATCCGATGATCGCCAGCACCAGCCAAACTCTTTTAATTGGACCAGTGTGGTATTGAAACGAAATATAGTTGCGCTCCCACCATACCACACGATATAATTCCCGACGTGAGCACCCAATTGACTCAGGAAGAACCCCCGCACCAAGCGGAACAGAAGCCCGATCCCCTCGTCCCCACCAACAGCGTCCAAGTCCCCGGCCTCGCCGGCGCCAGACTCGCTAAAACCTTCCGCGCCCTCAGACATAGAAATTACAGACTCTTCTGGACCGGCCAGCTCGTCTCACTCACGGGCACATGGATGCAATCCGTCGCCCAAGGCTGGCTCGTCTATCTCTTAACAAAATCCGCACTCAGCTTGGGCGTCGTCAGCTTCGCGCAGTTTCTCCCTGTGCTGCTCTTCACGCTCCTGGGCGGCGTCGCCGCCGATCGCTTCGACCGCCAAAGATTGGTGATCTTCACCCAAAGCGCCTCACTCGTCCAAGCCGCGATCTTGGCCACACTCACCCTCACCGGCGTTATCCACGTATGGCATATTATCGCCCTGGCGTTTCTGCTGGGGACTATCAATGCCCTCGATACCCCCGCACGCCAGTCGCTCATCCATGAACTCGTCGCCAAAGAAGACCTGATGAACGCTATCGCTCTTAATTCTACGGCGTTCAACAGCACGCGCATCGTCGGTCCGGCTATCGCCGGGACGCTCCTGGGAGCCCTCAGCGCCTGGGTGCACTCCCAGTTCGGCTCTTAGCGTCGTTGGGGAATTACCAGCGCAAGGGCTTCTTGCTCACTATAGGGAACTTCGTCTTCCCCGTGATGCTGTTGATCTTCGCGCAATCAAAGATCTTTGCGCTCTCGCTCATCGCGCTTGTCGGCTTTGGGTGGGGGTTGATCACCCAGAACGCCCTCACCAATACGCTCTTGCAGACGATTGTTCCGGGGGAGCTGCGCGGCCGAATTCTCAGCTTATATACGTTGATGTTTATGGGGATGCTGCCGTTTGGGAGCTTGCAGATCGGCGCGCTGGCCGAGAAGCTCGGTGCGCCGGTGGCGCTTACCATCGGAGCGACGATCTGTTTGGGGTTTGGGCTCTTTGTGTGGTGGCGCTGGCCGCACGTGCGCCGCTTACCATAGCTTGAATTCCCCCACGCCGTCTGATATACTCAACCCAACTGTAGCCCGTCCTCTGTTCCAGTGAAGAGCACCGAGCGCGGGCACCTGTTGGCAGAGAGGGTACGCTATGACAGCAGAGCAGAAGCGAGAACTCACGCCGGAGGAGCGTTTCACCGAGCTGGTCTTGGTGCGCGAGAAGGAGAAGGAGATCAAGCAGCGCATTGAGGAAGCCAAGGCGCGTGCCGAAGAGATCGTCGCCCGGGCGCGGGAGCGCGCGGCGTATCTCAAATCCCAAGGCTTGCAAGAGCTGCAGCGTGAGCTCGAGCGTCGTCGCGCCGAGGCCCGCGCGGCGTACGAGGTCGAAGCCCACAAGATTCTCTCCGAAGGCCGCGCCGCCGCCCACCACGCCCAGGAGCACATCGCCGCTCGTGCCTCCCACCTGCTAGAAAAGCTCAGACGAGAACTCTTCTTCGAGTGACGACCATGCAGCGCAGAATGGCCCGCGTCTACGTGATCGCCCCCAGAAACCAAGAGAGTGATCTGGTGCGCGCTCTGCAAAAGCTCGGCGTGCTCCATCTCGAGCCCGTGCCCCTGCCTCAGGCCCCCGCGACGCTCTCCCAGGAGCGCCACGAGTGCGAAGAGCTGCTACTGCAAGTCAAAGGCTTGCTCACGGTGCTCCAAGAGACAAGAGCTCAGCGGCCGCACGCCTCGCTCGAGCTTATCGAGGCGCGTCGGTGGGTGCAGCGCCTTGAGGAGCAGGTGCGCCCGCTCATCGTCGAGCGGCGTCACGTGCAGGAACGCCTCGATGCCGCAACACGCTTGAAAGATATTCTCGAAGCGACAGCAAGACTTCTCAGTGAGATTGACCCCTCTCCGGGGCGGGAGCTGATCGTCGGGGTTGGAGGGAGCGAAGTCCCTTGGGAAGAGATCGTGCAATTTTTACAGAATCAGCTTGGGGAGCGGTGCGCGGTGCGGGCACACGCCCTTCCCCAAGACCGCCAC
>CAZODX010000092.1:2433-5974 GCA_964578715.1 uncultured Thermotogae bacterium
GCCACGAGCTGATCGTGAGCGTCGACTCCGAGTATGCGCCGGCGGTGCGGGAATATCTCGAAGCCAAGGGAGTGCGCCCGCTGGCCCTGCCCGCGCACATCCCCAGCACCATGACGCTCCCTGAGGCGATAGCCCAGCTTACGCGAGACCTGGCCGAAGGCCCGGCTCGCCTCGAGCAAATCAACAGCGCCCTTGCGGAGCTGGGCCGCACCCACGGCCCCCAGCTGCTGGCGCTGGAGCGCGCCCTGGAAAACAGAATTCTCCAAATAGACGCGATGGCCCAGTTCGGCTACACCGACTATGCCCTGGTGATTACGGGCTGGGTTCCTCGCGACGAGTACGAGCGCTTGGCGCACAGACTGCGCGAGCAATTCCCGGGGGTTATCGTTCGAGAAGACCCCCAGCCAGCCTCCCCCCACGAGATCCCCGTGGCGCTCCAAAACAATGCGTGGAGCAGACCCTATGAGCTCTTCTTAGCTATTATGGGCGTGCCCAAGTACGGCACCATAGACCCCGTGCCCCTTGTCAGTTTCTTCTTCCCGCTCTTCTTTGGGATTATTATTGGAGACATGGGGTACGGCGCAGTGATCGCGTTGCTGGGGCTGTGGCTGCGCCGCCGCTTCGCGCAGTCTGAGCTTATCCGACACGCGAGCCAGATCGTGCTCCACTGTGCTATAGCAACGATCTTCTTCGGTGCGGTCTTTGCCGAATTTTTCGGGTTTATCTTGCCGTATCCGCATTTCAAGCGTGGGGAGCAGACCGATGAGCTTCTCCTCTTCTGCGCGGCTTTGGGCGCGACCCAGATCCTCTTGGGCTTTGCGCTGGGGGCGATCAACGCTCTGCGCGAGCGCCACACCAAGCACGCCTTGGCCAAGCTCGCGGCCATCGGAGCGTTGGTGGGGTTGGGGCTGAGCGCTGGGGTGTTGGCAGGGCAGATCCCAGAGCTTCTGAAGACGCCCAGCTTCGCGCTGCTGGCGGCAGCTTTGGTCGTGCTCGTCTTGAGCGAGGGCATCATCGGGATTTTGGAGTTGGTCAGCTACGTCGGCAATATTATCTCCTACGCGCGGTTGATGGGCTTTGGGTTGGTAGGTCTGAAGATCGCCGAGCTGATCAACGAGGCCGGGCACGCGCTGCACAACGTCTTTCTCGCGGTGCTCATCGGGATCGTAGCGCATTCGGCGAACTTGGGGTTGGCGCTCTTTGAGTCTACCGTCCAGTCGGCGCGGTTGCACTATGTCGAGTTCTTTCAGAAATTCTTAGAGCTGGGTGGACGCAAGTATGAACCGTTTAGAGAGATCTAATCACTCTCAAGGAGGCACTATGAAGAAACTCGCGTTAGCAGTAGCCGTCTTCAACGTTGTCGTGGTCGGGGCGTGTTTGGTGGGACTCGCTCAAGAGCTACCGCAGTATGGCGAAAGCCCGCTGGCCGCAGGGCTCAAAGCGATCGCGGCCGCGATCGCTTTTGCGGGCGGAGCGTTGGGCACAGCCATTGCTCAATCACGCATCGGCCCCGCGGCCGTGGCCGCTGTTGCCGAAGATCAGAAGAACTTCTTGAACGCGTTGATCTTCATAGCGATTCCCGAAACGCTGGTCGTCTTCGGGTTTGTCGTGATCTTCTTGTTGTGATATGGAGCTTCTGCGACAGATCGAGTCTGAGGGCCAGCGCCAAGTTGAAGAGATTGTAGCGCAAGCCGAGCGCCAAGCCCAAGAGATCATAACTCAAGCAGAACGCGAGATCGCGCAGGAGCGCGAGCGCGCCCTCAGAGAGCTTGAGGTGCAGCTGGAGCAAGAGCGCCGCGCGGCCATCAGTCGTGCCCGCGCCCAGGCCCGCGCCGAGTTTTTGCGCGCGAAAAGCTCCGCGGCTGAAGCGCTCTTTCAAAAGCTCGCGCACGAGATGGCCCACTTGCGCGCCGCCCCAGAACGATACAGAAAATTTCTGGAGCGGTGCTTGCGTGAAGCTGAACAGGCGATCCCCGGCACGTTGATCGTTCACGCTGCCCCGGAAGACCGCAAGCTCGTCCAAGAGCTGCTTGCGAACTCTTCCCATAAACTCGGCGAGCCCATCGCGACCGTCGGCGGCCTTGTGGCGACCAGCGAGCGGGGTGACCTCGTCGTGGACAATCGTCTGGAGACGCGCCTGGCCAATCTGCGCGCGCGCTACCGCGCCGAGCTGGGAAGAGCCCTAGCAGAGTGAGTATGTCTTACGAATATCTCAACACGCGCGTCCGCGTGATGCTGGCTAAGCTCCTGAAACCCCAACAGTTTCAGGAGCTTCTGGAGCTACGCGAGCTCGGCGAGCTGCAGAGCGCGCTTGCCGAGACCGACTACGCCCCGGAGATCGAACGCTGCTCCGTCGAGTTCTCCGGATATGAGCTGATCGAACAAGCCATCGTTCACCACGGCCAGCGCGCCTTCACGCGCCTCGTGCGCATCGCCCCGGAAGACCCAAAAGAGCTCATCACGCTTGTCTTAGAGCGCTTCGAGGTCTTCAATCTCAAGACGATCGTGCGGGGCGTGCACGCCGCAGTCCCTGCTGAAGAGATAACGCGCAGCCTCTACCCGTCTATTCTCTATTCTTCGGAGTTCTACCACGAGCTGCTCAAGCGCGAGACGCTGCGTGGCGTGCTCGATTATCTGTTGAGCACGGGCACCCGCTATTATAAACCGTTGGCTGAAGTCTTCCCTGAATACGAGCGCACGGGAAAACTCGCGTTGCTGGAGCACGCTCTCGACTCGTTCTACTTCGGCCATGCTCAAGAGCTCTTGCGCCCACGCGATGACGAGAACGCCCGTCTCGTGCGCGAAGCTTTGGGCACTGAAGCCGATATTCTGAATCTCGTCTACGCGCTGCTGGTCGTCGAGTCCGGCGTCCAATCCGATGAGAAGTATCGCTATATTTTAGAGGGCGGGCGCCATCTCTCCCCGCACGCCGTGCGCGAGCTGCTCGCTTCTGGGGATACGAGCGACTTCTGGAAAAAATTCGCGCGCACCTTGTACTTTCGCAAGATCGGAGCCCCTGCGGAGCACCTCAGCGCTCGGCAGCTGCAAGAGCGCTTAGAAAATCTGCTCTATGCTGAGCTCTGTCGTCTTGATCTTGGACAGCTCTTCGATATTCGCATGGCGCTGAGCTATATCTGGCGCAAGAGCGCCGAGATGACCAATCTGCGCGTGATCGCGAGCGGGCTGGCGCGCCGGGTGCCGCGCCCCCAGATCGAAGCGAATCTCATCCCCCTGGAGGTTCTGGCATGAAGCCGGTCATCGTGGCGCCGCCGGATCTGGCCGATGGCTTTCGTCTGGCGGGCATCGCCGTCTTTGAGATTCGCGCTCACGACGAGATCGCCCAGATTGTCGAGCAGATCCGCGCCATGCCCGATGTCGGCTTAGTCTTAGTAGACGAACGCTTTATGGAGGGCTTCGAGCGTGCGCTAGGCGGGAGCGATCTCCCCATGATCGCGTCGTTTCCTGCCGAAGAGGTCGCTCACGAGGAGACGTACATTGATGAGCTGACGAGGCGATTCTTGGGGCAAAAGATTTATGTCGA
>CAZODX010000093.1:0-3715 GCA_964578715.1 uncultured Thermotogae bacterium
GCTACGATCAGCTTGACAATCCCACGTGGTGCGAGGTTTTCGACGCTTTCGATCATGAGCCCGGCTCGCCTCACGTTCTCCACCGTCCGGCGATTGATATTCGCCCCTGTCAAGCGAACTGCAAGGGGATTCAAGAGATCGAAGAGTCTTCCCAGTCCAGGGCTGTCCGGGCGCATGTGCTCTAAGAGCAAGACTCTTCCGGTGGGCTTGCAGACGCGTCGCAGCTCGCTCAACCCCAGCACGGGATCGGGCACCGAACAGAAGACGAACGTCGCGACGACGTAATCGAAAGAGTGATCTGGGAAGGTGAGCGCCTGGGCGTCCATAGGGAGGAGCTCGACGGACACGCCCATCTGAGCGGCGCGACGGCGCGCGCGCTCGAGCATCCGCTCGCTGATGTCAATCGCCGTGACGCGTGCGTCTTTGGGGTAGTACGGGAAATTTTTGCCCGTGCCCACACCGACCTCGAGCACGCGCCCACCGTGGACTTGTGCCCAGAGCTTCTCTCGCCAGCGCCGAAAAGCTAACAGCTCTATGGGGCTCTCGATGAGATCATAGAGCCGCGCGTTACGGTCATAGCGTGCTTTCGTCGTGGCTGTCGCAATTGGGTCGAGCTTCGTTTGCATCATCAATCCTTAGCTCCGATGATAAGCCAAAGCCATAGGTCTTTCATAGTTGTTCCTCCTGTAAGATTGTTTGTTGGTTTGACAATCTGTCGTTGTGCAGAACGCTGTGATCACCTCGCCAGTGCTGCTAAGACCTGTCCTTCCCAGCGGAAGACCCGCGAGGGCGTGCCGATCTCTTTCAGCTCTAGTTCTAGCCATTTCGTCTCTCGAGTGATGAGGGGCGCACCGTTCAGGGTGTCAGCGACCTTCAGCACGCCCTTGCGATGATGACCTGACTCGCTCTCCGGCTCCCAGCTGAAACCCTCGCTGACGGTGACGCCTTCGCTCGTGCGCAACACCGCCAGCTTCGTTAGATCGAACTGTGATAGATCTACCGTGTGCGTGTCCAGCGCCACCTTGAAGACGAGTTTCCCATTCATTTCTTCGGGCTTGAGCAACGGGTTCATGAACGTCACGGCGACGGTGATGCCCTCCGCTTGAGAGGTGCGGGTCAAGTCAGCTTCGGTAGGAGCTTGTGTGGGCGCAGAGGGCGCAGGCTGCGTCGCGGGGCTACTCATCATGCCCTGCATCCCTTGCATCATGGTTTGACATTGCTTCATGTGCTCTTGCATCTGAGACATCATTTGAGACATATCGCTCATCATGCCGCCCATCATTCCCATAGTGGAAGCACTCGCAGACTTCTCCAGCGCCGTTGCGATGCGCTCCAGAGCCGCCGCGATCCGCACCATTGGGTCCGTCTGAGCCGCTTGAGACTGCGCACTCATCTGAGCCTGCCCTACCAACGAGCCGACGACATACGCCCCGCCGATCACGAGCACCGCGACCGCGATGCCCACCGCCCACAGTTTGACAGTGTTGCGCATAAAAACCTCCTTTTGTGATTAGTGAGAATTTGCTCGCTGCACAACAGCTTTGAGCCCCTCAAGGCTCTCGATCACCACCCAGTCACCCGGACGGAGTCCCTCCGGGCCTCGTGCGCTCCAGAGTTCTCCACGATAGTTGATCTGACCCTCTTGGCCATGCCAATCGCGCACCTCAGCGAGCTTGCCCTTCATGGCTTCCCGGCCTGTGACGACCGCTTGCCGCATCGCCTGCCAGCTTTTGATGCCGACGAAGACCGAGAGAGCACTCAGGATCGCGGCGGTCGGCCAGGCTTGCGCTGGCGGCAAGAAGAGAAACGCCGCGGCTATCCCCACCGGCAACCCGATCAGTATATGACACCACGGCATAATTGCCTCCTTGCACTCAGTGGTTGCACCATCGTTCTTCACCTCGCGTTATCTCCAACAAGCCGCTTTGGCTGGGGTTGCTCCAACTCGGCACGGAACCGAGCCAATCTCTCTGGGCTCGGCTTGACGATCTCGACGATGGTCGGCATAGTCTTTCCTCCCCAGCGCCCGAAGAGCTTCACCCCGAGAAGGGCGAGCGCCATCAGCCCAAGTCCTCCCATCACCTGCCAGCCGATGACGGCATCTCCCGTTGCTCCCCAATGCTCCCCCAGGGCTCCACCGACCCCCAAGCCGATCAAGAACGACGCTGCCGGGAGCAAGTACAGCACAAGACTTCCCCCGACGATGCTTCTTCCCTGAAACTCCAGCCGGACGCGCTGGCCGCGCCTGGCTCCTATGAGATTGAGCGCTTCTACTTCGAAAAGCTTGGGCTTGCCGGTGAGAGGCTCGCGCAGGTCGTCTACTTCACAGGTGCCTCCAGCACCGAGCTCTTCAAGGGTGCAACGCTCTGGACCTTTGAGCAGTCGCACCACCGCGCGCTCTCCGTCTACGTGTCGCACTATCCCTTCGAGCTGTGTGCGCATGATCGGGGTCACCTTTACCCATCCCACCTGGGGTGGGTATACCCTAGTATAGCCGACTAACGCCCTGCTGTCAATGACGGCGATCATCCCCGCGTCTTACACGAACCAGAGCAAGATTGCGACGCCCAACGCGATCATCACGAGCCCCTGGCCTAGCTTGAGGGCTTGTTTGTGCTGCGCCTCCCAGCGGCTGACCTGCCCCAGCGTCCGCCGGTTCCCCAACGCCAAGAGGATCGCGACCAACGGTAGCACAAACATCACGTTATAGATGAGCAGATATCCCAAGCCCTCCATATACGTCGTCTGCGCCGACAGCAGCCCCAGAATCCCCACATACACCCCGCCGGTGCAGGGGAACTCACAAATCCCAACCAAGAATCCCAAAACAGCCGTCGCCGGCAATGTCGCCTTCTGCATCCAGCGCTCACGCGTCTCCGCGCCGACTTTCAAGACCCCCAAGCTGAACCAGCGCCCATACCAGAAAGCGTCTTTGATGTTGACCAACCCCAATACGATCATCAAGCCCGCGCCGATCTTGGCGATCAAATGAGGCTCGCTAGAGAGCGTGAAGACGCGCAATAGCCCCAACCCAATCGCCAAATACGTCACGTAGATCGCCGCGATGTAGACGAGGCCCGCTTGGAGCATCTGGGAGCGCGCCCGCTGGAGCGTGAACAGAAACGCCATAAACAGAAAGAGCACGGCGAACGCGCAGGGGTTGATCCCGTCGAGCAAGCCCGCGCCAAGCACCAGCAGCAGAAAGCCCAACGCATCCCGTGTTTGGGTGAGCGGCGGCGCTTCACTGCGATTTTTCTCCAGCCATGCCAGATACGTCTCTATCGGGGTCTCGATGGGGTACTCTTTCACGTCGCCGGCATAGCCCCAGACGAAGTAGCTCGTGGGGACATCGCCGTGGGCGGCCATCTTGTCCTGCAGGACGACGATGCGCTCATAGCGCGCAAAATTCTTGGGCTTGAGCAGGTCGCGCACGATCTGCACGGGCACGTGCCCTTGCAAGATGATCTTCTCGTCGAGAAAGACCGTGAGGTGTCCCTGGAGCTTTGCGGGGACTTGGAGCCGCATACTGCGCTCGAGAAGCTCAGCGCGGTTCGCGCGCTCGCTGATGTAGTCTTTCTTGACGATCTCGGCGATCCCCAACTCTCGGAGCAAGGGGATCAGCTCGTGGTCGAGATAGAGCACGCAGTCGTGGCACGCTTCATTGTAGTAGATAAGTGCTGACCTAACCCCCTTGGCCCCCTTCCCTAAAGGGAAG
>CAZODX010000093.1:3725-4139 GCA_964578715.1 uncultured Thermotogae bacterium
CGCCCACGTGGGAGCGCGCGTCAAAGAGAATTTTCAGCGTTGTCGTCTGGCCGGGCTCGAGCTTCTCTCTTTCGAGCTGGGCCTTGGTGCACCCGCACGACGTCGTCACGCTCAGAATCTCTAAGACGCTCTCTCCGGCGTTGCGGACAGAGATCGTCGTCTCGACTTGAGCCGTTTGAGCGATCGTGCCGAAGTCATGGAGAGTCGGAGAGACTTCGATGGTGGGTGGGCCGGCCTGAGCGAAAGCCAGCCCCCCTATCACAAGCACGAGCACGCCCCAGCAAGTGATCGCCTTCATAATTTTGCTATCCGCCCCGTTGATACCCATAGAACCGCACGCGCTTGGTCGGCTCGCGCGGGTCGTTAGAATAGATAAAAATCAGACGATCAAACGAGCCGACGTAGATGCCGTGC
>CAZODX010000093.1:4149-5933 GCA_964578715.1 uncultured Thermotogae bacterium
CAGCCTCTGGGCCATTCGCCGTGGCCGCGCATCCCAAACCACGGCCCCTCGCGCCCGTTCACGATGAGCGACGCTTTCGTGCACCCGCACGAGGTCTCCATCTCTTTAATAATGAGATCGCCCGTGCCACGGTTCTCAACAGTAAAGCTCAGCGTGACGATCCCGTCCCGATAGTCAATAGTCCCCAGATCTTGTGTTTCAGGGGTGACGACGAGCTGGGGCGAGCCCCCTGAGCTCTCTCCCCCACGCCGCGCGTAGAACGCATAGAGAGCGCCTCCGCCGACAGCTAACACGACGACCAGAACAACGGTGATCACCGTCCACGGGGTGCTGCGCACGGTTTTCTTCGTCATAAGTGAGCCTCCTTTCGTTCACTCATAGCGCAGAGCCTCTACCGGCGGGAGCTTGGCCGCAGCGCGCGCCGGGGCGAATCCCGACAGCGCCCCCAATACGAACGAAAAGACTAGAACACCGAGCATCAGCCCCGGCGAAAACCCGACCTCGAGCGCCGTCTCCGGCAGGAAGATCGGGGCCAAGAGCTTGATGCCTACAGCGATCCCCAGACCAACCAACGCCCCCAACAGCCCGCCGATCAAGCCCATAAAACCCGACTCCAACAGAAAGAGCACTAAGATATGTCTCCGCCGCGCCCCGACCGCCTTCATCACGCCGATCTCGCGCGTGCGCTCTAGAACAGCTGTGTACATGGTGTTCATCACGCCGACACCGCCCACTATCAGCGAGATCGCTGCGATCCCGCCCAACGCCGCTTGCAGGATCCCTACTAAGTTCTGCATGAGGTCGAGCATCTCGCCCGTCGTATGGACGTTGAGATCGTCCTTGCCGCGCTGTTCTTTGACGATGCGCCGGACTTCCTTGGCAATGGAATTGACGTCATGCCCCGCATGCCCATGCTGAGCCGTGCGAATTAAGACTAACGAGAGCTTGTCGCCCTCGCCCACTAATTCTTGCAATGTCGCGATGGGCACCATGATCGCATAGTTGACGTCGGGATCAGCGCGTTTCTCTAAAATCCCCACGACCTCAAACTCCAGGGTCTCGATTATGAACTTATCCCCAACGGCAAGCCCCAAATCGTGGGCGATGTTGCTCCCGAGGACGGCCGTCTGGGTTTCACCGGGATTGAGCGTGCGGCCGAGCGCGGGCTTGTAGTAATTCCCAAATGATTGCATCAGCTCTGGGGCTATGCCCCACGTCAGGAGATACCCCTCGCGGCGCCCCGCACTGATATAAGGCGTTTTGACCAAGACGCCGCCGACGGCCTCGACGCCGGGGATTTTTGCCAACGGGGCCAAGTCCAACTGAAACGTGTGCGCGCCGAGCAACGCGCCCATCCCTAAGCGATGCTCGCCATGCCCGGCGATCATCACGACGTTATATCCGAACGCTTCGAACTCTTGCGTGATGGACTTCTGCATCCCTTGGCCCAGCGAGATGAGGGCGACCACCGCAGCGACGCCGATCAAGATCCCTACGATAGTCAGCCAGCTGCGCTTGGGCCGATGACGGAGATTGCGCACGGAAAGTTTTATATTATCGAAGAGCATAGACACCTCCTGCCACAGCGCTTGGCGTGACTTCTGCGACGAGCCGACCGTCGCGGATGCGCACGATGCGCTGTGCATATGCTGCGGCTTCGGGGTTGTGCGTCACGAGAATGATCGTCTTTCCTTCACGATGAAGCTGCGCTAAGAGTTCTAAGATCGCTTCGCCCGATTCGGAGTCGAGATTCCCCGTGGGTTCGTCAGCAAGGATGATCTCCG
>CAZODX010000094.1:0-5932 GCA_964578715.1 uncultured Thermotogae bacterium
AGACCTGCGGGCAGTGTCACCCCAACGCTTCAGATAACGTCGCGCGCGGGAGGTTTCACATCATCCCCAGCGACCCCGAAGCGGGGATCGTCTTCTGGGTGAGCCAGTTCTTCAAGTGGCTGACTATTTCGGTCTTGGTCGGGCTGTTCATACACATTGCGATAGATTTGTACGGGCGGTTCCGCCGCGCCGGAGGGACGCACCATGACTGAGAAGCCCGAAGAGCTCCAAGAGCGCCTCACGCGCGAGATCGCCACCGAGCTCCAGGCCGAGCTCGATCATCCTCTCACTGAAGCTGACTGGGCGCGCATCAAAGAAGCCGTCAAGGAGCGCCTGCGGGCGGAGCTGGCACGACGCGCAGCCGAAGCAGCGAAACCCAAAGAGACCGAAGAGTACTTCGTGCGATTTAGCTTCAATGTGCGGGCACAGCACTTCGTGCTGGCCCTCGGCGTGCTCTTATTGATCTTCACTGGGCTGCCCATCAAGTTCCACGAGAGCGCCTGGGCGAAATATTTCTTCCAGGTGATCAGCCTGGAGCTGAGCCGGCTGCTGCACCGTGTAGGAGCGTCCTTGCTCATCGGCGTTGGAATCTGGCACATGCTCTATCTTTTGACAGCCGAGGGCCGGCGGGAGTTCCGCGAGCTACTGCCACGCCCTAAAGATCTCTTTGACTTCTTGCAGAATATCAAATATCTCTTAGGGCTGAGCCGGGAGCGCCCCAAGTTCGGACGCTTCAGCTACATCGAAAAATTCGACTACTGGGCCGTCTACTGGGGCATGGTCATCATGATTGGCTCCGGGTTGCTGCTCTGGTTCCATAATCTCGCGTTGGGGCTCTTCCCCAAATATGTTCTCGATATCGCGCGCGAGGCCCACTCCGACGAGGCGCTCTTGGCGACCTTGGCTATCGTCATCTGGCACTGGTACAATGCGCACTTCAACCCCTCGGTCTTCCCCATGAGCACAACGATCTTTACGGGAAAGATCTCCAAGAAACGCATGATCGAAGAGCACCCGTTGGAGTATGAACAGCTGATGGCATCTTCATCCCCGTCCCCTTCTGAGGGAGAGGAGAGCAGGGGTGAAGAGAGAGCAGAGGCTGAACAGTCATGAGACGTCGTTGGCTCGTCGTCTCGGTGATACTGATAGCAATACTAATCTGGCTGGCGTGGGCCGGGGCGCGCGCCACCGATCAGCCTAATTTCTGCGCGTCTTGTCATTTTATGAGGCCGTTCTACGACAACTGGGCCAGCTCCAGCCACGCAAGGGTCAACTGTATTGGCTGTCACTACGAGCACGGCTTTTGGGGATACATCGCGGGCAAGCTGCGCCTGCTCGGCGAGATGATGCGCTACTGGGTTGGAGCGTTCAACGTGCGCCCGCACTCCCGCGTGAGCGACCAGAACTGCCTCAGCTGCCATCAAGAGAAAGCCCTAGAACCAGTCACAGTCTATCGCAAGAAGATCCCGTTCAGCCACCCAAAACATTACGGGGTCGCTGTCCGCGAGATCACGCTGACGTGTACGACGTGCCATTCTCAGCTCGTCCAAGGGGATCACTTAGCTGTAGACGAGAGCGCGTGCTTGGTCTGTCATTTCACCGGGGTTGCTCGCGGCCAGGCCCTGGGAGACTGCTATAGCTGCCATGGCCCGCCCAAAGATCAAATTCTCATCCGGGGAGTCGTCTTCAATCATTCGACGTATCTCAAGAGTGGGGTCGAGTGTCTGACCTGCCATGTACACGTCACGCGCGGCACCGGAGACGTGCCCCGTGAGAAGTGCTTCTCGTGTCACGTCGAGCGCTTTGAAGAGTACGGCAAGACGGAGCTCATTCATCGCGTGCACGTGACAGAACAGCATCTGAAGTGCACCGATTGTCACTCCGAGATATCTCACGGGAAGTTCGAACTCGCTCAAGCGCTCTCGCCCGACTGTGCGAGCTGTCATGGCGGGCGCCACTCCGTCCAAGAGCAAGTCTACATTGGGACTGGGGGATCTGGGGTAGACCCCATGCCCGATCCGATGTTCTTATCGGGCGTGATCTGCTCCGGATGCCATCAAAGCCCCACGCCCATCGCGACCGTAGCTCAGCCCCAGGCGTGCGTCGCTTGTCACGGCCCCGGCTATGATCGTCTCATGCGCCAATGGCAACAAGCTGTCTCGCAAAAACTCTCTGAGCTGCGTGCGCAGCTCGCCCAGATTGAGTTCCAACTTGCTCAGTCTCTCAATGATTCTTCCCTGCGCGTCCTCTACGAAGAAGCCCAGAAAAATATTCGGTTTATCGAAGAAGATCGCAGCCTTGGGGTGCACAATATTCACTATGTGAGCGCGCTGCTGCGCCGCAGCGCCGAGAACCTTGCGCAAATCTTAGCGCGACGCGAGCACAGAGAGTATACCCCTGAAAAACCCTTACATTCTGGAGAACCCTTCGGCTGCCCGCGGTGCCATGTCGGCGTGGAGTTCCTCGCGTTCGTGCAAGCCCCACAGACGGCATCTCATAAAGTCCACCTGAAGCGCGACGACTGCAATGCATGCCATGCCGTGCAGCCCCACGAGCACGGTCAGACGCTCGCGACCGCAAAAGACTGCACACAGTGCCATCCTGCTGCTGAACGCATGGCCCAGTTAGAATCCCAAGACTGTTTGCACTGTCACGAGGCGAAGCTCCCGCCACGCTCTGCAAAAGCGAAATTTCCCCATGAGACCCATATCGCTCTCTGGATCCGCTGCGAAGCATGTCACGAAGGGGTCACCCAGATAGGACACTTAGAATTTTTAGGGCGTGGCATGCCCAAGCCGGGACACGATTTCTGCGCGACGTGTCACCCGGCAGATATAGCGAACAACTGCTTGAAGTGTCACAACGACTGAAGCCTTGGCTTGATGGAGATCATTTATCAGGACGGCGCATGTCATAGCATAATCTCACGCTAGGACAGTATAGTGAAAGGGCATGACGTGGCAAAGGGTTCTTGCGCTGAGTATTGTGCTGGCCCTGGACAACACCCTTGCCTGGGCTCAGCCCCCAAATAGTGAGTGTTTGCTCTGCCATGCCACCCAAGGCATGAGCATCACCCTCCCCAGCCAAGAAGAACTCTCGCTCTACGTTGACGAAAAAGCCCTGGCCCAATCGGTGCACGCCCAGCTCGCCTGCGTCCAATGTCACTCGAACATTACGGGCTATCCGCACCCGCCTGTGCTTGCCCATGACCGACGGGACTTCTCGCTGCGCTATTACCCCAGCTGCCGCCAGTGCCATGAAGATCAATACAAAGAGACTCTTGACAGCATCCATCTGCGGGTGCTCGCTGCAGGGCACCGTGAAGCTCCCGTCTGCACCGACTGCCACGGGGCGCACACCGTCCGCCCGCCCGATCAGCCGCGCTTCGCCATTGACCTGACGTGCTCCCGCTGCCACCAAGAGATTTTTGCCGTCTATAAGCAGAGCGTCCACGGGGCCGATCTCGTCAAGGAAGAAGATAACCCCGATGTGCCCGTCTGCACCGACTGTCACGGAGTGCATCGCATCGAAGCCCCACACACGCTGCAGTTTCGGCTCCATTCTCCCCAGCTCTGCGCCCACTGCCACGCTGACCCAGCGCGTATGAGCAAGTACGGGCTCTCCACGGCCGTCCTGCGCACGTATGTGTCGGACTTCCACGGCACCACCGTCCAGCTTTTTAAGGAGCGCCCCGGCGCGCGCCTCAATGAAGCCGTCTGCACCGACTGCCACGGCATCCACGATATCAAGAGGACCGACGACCCGGAATCGCGCGTGATCAAAGAGAATCTTTTGCGCACCTGCCAGCAGTGCCACCCCACGGCGACTGCCAACTTCCCTACGGCCTGGGTGAAGCATTACATTCCCAGCCCCACAGAGTTCCCTTGGGTCTATTACGTCGAGCTCTTTTACAAGATCGTGATCCCGCTCACTATTGGGTTCTTTCTCGTCTTCATTGCCCTCGATGTGATCCGCCATATCGTGAGCTGGATCTGGGTACAGCAAAGAAAACTCATAAGAGCCGAGCGCTTCTACGAGCGCTTCCATTGGACGCAGCTTGCTGAGCACTGGGTGATGGCGATCGCGTTCGTGATGTTGGCCCTTACGGGGTTGCCTCAGAAGTTCTCCGATACTCAGTGGGCCAGAGCGATTGCCGACTTCTTCGGCGGGGTCGAGAATCTTCGCCAGATCCATCATATCTTCGCTATCGTGACTGTCCTCGCCTCTATCGAGCACATCGTCGGTGTGGGGTATCGGCTTGTTGTGCTGCGCACGCCGCTGTTTATGATGCCGCGCCTCAAAGATCTGCGCGATCTGCTGCGCGACATCGGCTACAATATCGGCGTAGTGAAGAGCCGCGCCCGCTGCGATCGCTACACCTACGCCGAGAAATTAGAGTACTGGGCATTGATCTGGGGCACAGCGATCATGGTTGTAACGGGCTTTATTCTGTGGAACCCCATCTGGTTTACGAGCTTCTTGCCCGGCCAGATCGTGCCCGCCGCAAAAGCCGCCCACGGCTGGGAAGCCGTGCTCGCGGTGCTCGCTATTCTCACGTGGCACGTTTATCACGCCCATCTGAAGCACTTCAACACGAGCATCTTCACGGGGAAGATCTCCCAAGAAGAGCTGGAACACGAGCATCCGCTGGAGTGGGAACGCCTGCAGAAGGGCGAGATCTCTCGGCCATCTCCGGAGGTGATTGGGCGACGGCAGCGGGTCTTCCTGCCCATCGCTAGTCTCATGGCCGCGCTGATGCTCACCGGGGTCTATTATATGATCACCGTCGAGCAGACAGCGATCGAGACGGTGACCCCGCGTCTCGCGACTCCGATCCCACATTCCCTGGAGCTGCGCGGCGACTGTCTGGCTTGTCATAGTTTGAACGCCTTCCGGCCCTTCCCGCCCGATCACACGGGGCGCGGCAACGAGAGCTGTCTCACTTGCCATCAGCGCTGAACTAGTTGCAGCCTGCATTTCGTGATGATACACTCTAGATCAAATGCGCCGAGAAGTCATATTCATAGTTTTGCTCCTAGGCAGTGCGCTTGGCCTTGCCCAGCAGATTCCCGTGGTGATCGAGCGCTTGGAGATCTCTCTCTGGCCGGAGTACGATGATCCAAGATTGCTCGTGATCTATCGTGGGGAGCTGGCCGAAGACCCCAAAAATCCCCTCGCATTTGCTCTTCCTAATACAGCGCAGGTCCATGCTGTCGCGTACGTGGGGCCGGCGGGCACCTTGCTCACGGCAGAGTGGCAGCTCCTCCCAAATGAGAACGGTCAGATCGTGCTCTTCACCCCCAAAAGCCGCCGCTTTCAATTGGAGTACTACGACGACGTGCTGGGAACTTCTCTGGAGAGAGCGTTTGTCTTTCGGTTTGTGTCAGATCGCTACGAGATCAAGGATCTCGAGATCGAAGTGCAACAGCCCCTGCGGGCGCAAGGGCTTCAGGGAGGCCCTGCGCTAGAGCCGCGAGGAGCCGACGCCCGCGGCTTCAGCTACTTCGGCAGAAGAGTCGGAGCTGTTGCTCCGGGAACTCTTGTTGAGCAGCGCGTCAGCTACAGAAAGACAGATACCCTTCCGTCGCTGCGCCCTGCTGTCCCAGGCTCTCTGGTATGGGTAGCAATAGGAATAGGGCTTGCTGTCACTGCGCTCAGCGTTGGAGGATTCTTATGGGTTCGGCGAAGGCGGGCTGTTCCTATACGCCAGGATCTCGCGCGGTTCTGCGCCCACTGTGGGTATCAATTCCTCCATGCTGATGAGCGATTCTGCCCCAGATGTGGCCGACAACGTCCCGCAATCCGGTAGGCATGCTCCGGAGTTGCACACGTTAGGAGGAGCTGTTACAATAAATTTGCGCGCCGGGGTGGCGGAATTGGCAGACGCAACGGACTTAAAATCCGTTGGAGGTGACCCCTCCGTGCGGGTTCG
>CAZODX010000095.1:0-2357 GCA_964578715.1 uncultured Thermotogae bacterium
TCAGCTCAGCTTTGGCGAGATCTCCTTTGCCGCGCTCCAGCGCGCTTCTTACCAAAAGACAGAGCTGACACGCCAAGAGCTCGACGCACGCAACGGCGACACCGGAAAAATCCAAGGGACGGTCATCTACGTCAAGACCAGCGAGGGCAATTATGCGAAATTGGCCGTCGAGTTCGGCTATCGCTTCTGGAGCCCCAAGTTACAGTTTGTCATCTATCAAGGGGCTGTCTACGACGGGCGCGGCAACGAGCTACGCACGCTCTTCAATGTCTATATCCCCCTCAATGTGAAGTACGACGTGGACGCCGGGCTGATGGACACCGAGGGCGCAAGCGATCAGGGGGTTGATGTGGGATTTGAGGAGCGCGGGCCGGCAGAGCAAACCCTCAAGGCCCTCAACGGCGCGCTCTTCTATCTCCCCAAGGCCGAAGAGCTGCGCCGGCAAAACTGACACTCGTGAGCAAGAACACACCGGGCGCAGCGGGGCTTGGGGCGACAGATCTCCTTGCCGTGGCGCACAAGCAGCGCGTGATACTCATTGAAGAGCTTTACGCTTTTTGGGAGTTTTCGCATAAAAAGCTCTTGGAGCTTGTCGTAAGAGATCTTCTCACTCGTTAATCCCAAGCGCGAGCAGATGCGCTGCGTGTAGGCGTCCACGACGAAGACCGGCTTGTGAGCAGCATAGAGCAAGATCGAATCTGCCGTCTCTGGGCCGATGCCCCAGAGCGAGAGCAGCTCCGCACGCAGCTTGTGAGTGGGCTGGGCGAGCATTTTGGGCAGATCACCGTCGTAGTGAGCGTACAGATGCGTGATAAAAACTTTGAGCTTTTTGGCTTTCTGGCGGAAGTATCCGGCGGGGCGGATCAGCTCCGCGAGCTGATCTTCAGAGAGCTTATAGAGTCTCTGGGGCGTGAGGGCATTGTGTTCTTTGAGATGGGCGATCGCGCGCTCGACGTTCTGCCAATTTGTCGACTGTGTAAGGATCGCGCCGACGATCACTTCCAAGGGCGAGTCAGCAGGCCACCAGCCCTGCGGGCCGTAGCGAGCAAGAAGTTTGGCGTAAATTCGATGAAGGTTGGCTTTTATCATGAGTTTTTTTGATTGGGGCACCAAGCTTATCCGCGTACTTTCCGTAGACGATAGCGATGAAGCTCTAATGTCGCGATTGAGCCTCTCAGATCTTCCGGTTTGACCTTCTGCAAGAAGTCTTGAAGCACGGGGTGCAAGATCTCTACCGTTTGAGGATGCACACGCAGCAAGATCAAACCCGCAAGCTTTTTATCCGCCATAAATCTCCGAGAAAAGTCCAGGTCGTAGGTAACGAATATCCAGTTCCCTGCCTTAGCAAGTTCGTAGATCTCATGATCGTCTGCCCCACTCTTGCCCAGCTCTCGAAGGTCCTTGGCTTCCCATCCTAAGCTGCGCAGGAATGCCACGGTTTTTGGCGAGAGGTTTTGATCAAGAAGGAACTTTATCATGGAGTGCCCGTGAGAATAGTCTCTTCTTCAATAACAGCTGTGGCATAGTCAATAGCTGCTTTGACATCTTCCTCCGTAAGTTCAGGGTAGTACTCCAAGATTTGAGGAATGGTATAGCCTCCTCGTATGAGACTGAGAATATTGCTGACCATAATACGCGTGCCCCGGATAGTGGGCTTGCCGTGGCAGATGTTAGGGTCTATGACCACTCGCTGAATCTCTTTCACAAGAAGATCACCCTATTTATTTTATCAAATCTGATGGACAGGTCGCGAATCGTTGGCTTGCCCAAAAGCACCTGAGGGTTGACGGTGATACGACTGAGCAATTTGTTCTGATGTTGCAAGCCCTTCATAAGAAGTCACCTGGTACTATTCTAACTTGCAAGCGCAGGGAAAACCACACATATGTTTGCACCCTTCTCATCCATCCCCTATAATGCTCGCAGACTCAACCGTCTAAGGGAGTGAGGCACTATCGCGGTCACAACACGCACTAAACCAGAGTGGCTCAAGATCCGGCCACCGGCGGGCCAGAACTACATCGCGATCAAAGAGACCCTGCGCAGATATAACCTCCACACCGTCTGCGAGGAGGCCCACTGCCCCAATGTGCATGAGTGCTGGGGCGGCGGGACGGCTACTCTCATGCTCATGGGCGACATCTGCACCCGCGGGTGCAGATTCTGCGCCGTCACCAGCGGGCACCCCAAAGGCTATCTCGACCCGCTAGAGCCGTGGAAGGTCGCCCAGGTCGTGAGCGAGTGGGGATTAGACTACGTCGTCTTGACCAGCGTCTGTCGCGATGATCTGCCCGACGGCGGCGCCGAGCACTTTGCCAAAACTATCCAAGCGATCAAACAGAAGACCCCCCGCACCC
>CAZODX010000095.1:2367-5856 GCA_964578715.1 uncultured Thermotogae bacterium
CAATATAGAAACGGTCGAGCGCCTCACGCCAAAAGTCCGCGACCGCCGCGCGACCTACCGCCAGTCGCTCACTGTGCTAGAGAACGTGAAAAAACTCGACCCGACGCGCTATACGAAATCTTCAATCATGGTGGGGCTGGGCGAAACCGACGAAGAGATCCTCCAGACGATGCGCGACCTGCGCGCCGTGGGCGTCGATATCTTAACGATCGGGCAGTACTTGCGCCCTAGCCCGCGACACATCGAAGTCGTCGAGTATGTGCATCCGGACAAATTCGCTCGATGGAAGGAGATCGGCGAGGCGCTGGGCTTTCGCTACGTCGCTTCTGGGCCATTAGTACGGAGCAGCTACCGCGCCGGGGAGTTCTTTGTGAAGAGCTTGCTCGGTTCCAAGGAGGGAGATAGCTTCTATGGCAGCCAAAGCCACGCTGCACCGTGAGTCGCTCGTCCCGTTTGTTCAGATTCTCGATCCCGACGGTATGGCCAATCCCAACGACGTCGTCGAGTTGGGCTTGAAACCCCACGATTTTAAAGCCCTCTATCGCTGGATGGTGCTGGCGCGCACGTTCGACGAGCGCGCCTTAGCGCTCCAGCGCCAAGGGCGCTTGGGCACCTATGCCCCCTTGCTTGGGCAGGAAGCAGCCCAAGTAGGCAGCGCCTATGCGCTCAAGCCCGAAGATTGGGTCTTCCCCAGCTACCGCGAGCACGCGGTGCTCGCCATGCGCGGCCAAAGCTGGGTCCAATTGTTCACGTTCTGGGGCGGCAACGAAGAGGGCAATCGCATCCCCGAGGGCATCAGAAATTTTATGGTCTGCGTCCCCATCGCAACGCAGATTCTCCATGCGACCGGGGCCGCGTGGGCTGCCAAAATCAAGGGCGAAAAGTCCTGCGCTATCGTCTACTTCGGCGACGGCGCAACTTCTGAAGGCGATTTTCACGAAGGGCTGAACTTCGCCGGGGTCTTCAAAGTTCCCGTGGTCTTCTTCTGTCAGAATAATCAGTACGCGATCTCGGTGCCGCGCACCAGGCAGACCGCTTCTGAGACCATCGCGCAGAAGGCGATTGCGTACGGATTTGAAGGGGTGCAAGTCGACGGCAACGACGTCTTTGCCGTCTATAAAGTGACGCGCGATGCCCTTGAAAAAGCGCGTAATGGCGGTGGCCCCACGCTCATCGAGGCCGTGACGTATCGTCTGTCGCACCACACGACGGCCGACGACTGGACGCGCTATCGCCCCGCCGAAGAAGTCGAAATGTGGAAACAGAAAGACCCGATCAAGCGCTTGAGGCTCTATCTGGAGAAGCAGGGGCTGTGGAGCGAGCAGGACGAAGCAAAGCTCCTAGAAGAAGCCAAGAACGAGATTGCGCAAGCCGTCGCACAGTACGAAGCCCTGCCCAAGCGCAACGTCGAGGATATCTTCAAGTACATGTACGCTGAGATGCCGTGGAACTTGAAAGAGCAGCTCCAAGAACTCAAAGAGTATCTCGCCGAACACGGCGGCGACCTGCCGCACGAGTAATCACTATGCCCCAGCTCAATATCGTCCAGGCGATCAACGACGCGCTCAGAACCGAGATGCGCCGCGACCCTACTGTCATCGTCATGGGCGAGGACGTGGGGGTCAACGGCGGGGTCTTCCGCGTTACGGAGAACCTCTACAAAGAATTTGGGCCGGATCGCTCGATTGATACCCCACTCTCAGAAGCGGGAATCGTGGGGACGGCAATCGGGATGGCCCTGAACGGTCTAAAACCCGTGGCCGAGATTCAGTTTGATGGGTTTCTGGCGCCCGCGTTCGATCAAATTATCTCGCACGCCGCGCGCATTCGTTGGAGATCTCGTGGGCGTTTCCACGTGCCCCTCGTGATTCGCGCTCCCTACGGCGGCGGCATCCGCGGCCCGGAGCTCCATTCTGAAAGCCCCGAAGCATACTACGCCCACACGCCGGGGTTGAAAGTCGTCATCCCCTCAAACCCCTACGATGCGAAAGGGCTACTGATCGCAGCGATTCGCGACCCCGATCCCGTGATCTATCTGGAACCGAAGAGACTCTATCGCGCATTTCGCGCCGAGGTCCCAGAAGAAGACTATATCGTGCCCATCGGCAAGGCTCGTATTGCCCGCGAGGGCTCTCACGTCACACTGATCGCCTGGGGAGCGATGATGCCCATCGCCTTGAAAGCTGCCGAGAAGATGGCCGCACGAAATGTCAGCGTCGAAGTGATCGATCTGAGAACGCTCGTCCCACTGGATGTCGAGGCTGTGATCAGCTCAGTGAAGAAGACCGGGCGGGTTGTGATCCTTCATGAAGCGCCGCGGACGTGCGGGTTTGGCTCAGAACTAGCTGCGCTCATCAACGATAAAGCGTTTGAGTACCTGCAAGCGCCCATTGAACGCGTGACCGGCTATGATACGATCATTCCGCAGGCGCGCTTCGAAGACTATTATCTGCCCGACGTGGGGCGTTGCCTGAAGGGCATAGAAAAAGTGCTCAGTTACTGAGAGTGATCTTCATATGCCGCAGATGACACTGGTGCAAGCGATCAACGACGCCCTTAGAACCGAGATGCGCCGCGATCCCACTGTCATTGTGATGGGAGAGGACGTCGGCGTCAACGGCGGCGTCTTCCGCGCCACAGAAAATCTCTACAAAGAGTTCGGGCCGGATCGCGCCATTGATACCCCCTTGGCCGAGTCAGGCATCATCGGCACGGCGATCGGGATGGCCCTGAACGGTCTAAAACCCGTCGCCGAGATTCAGTTCGATGGGTTTATGCCCCCAGCGTTCGATCAGATCGTCTCGCACGCCGCACGGATTCGTTGGCGCTCGCGCGGACGATTCCACGTGCCCATCGTCATTCGTGTGCCCTACGGCGGCGGCATCCGCGCCCTCGAACACCACTCCGAAGCCCCAGAAGCGTATTATGTGCACACGCCGGGGTTGAAAGTCGTCATCCCGTCAACCCCCTATGATGCCAAAGGCTTATTGATCGCAGCGATTCGCGACCCCGATCCCGTGATCTTCTTCGAGCCCAAGAGACTCTATCGTGCATTTCGTCAAGAAGTCCCCGAAGGAGACTATCTCGTACCCATCGGCAAAGCAAGCATTGTGCGCGAGGGCACCGACGTCACGGTGATCTCCTGGGGGGCGATGGTGCGCGTCTGTCTGCAAGCGATAGAGCAATTGGAGAACGTCAGCGTTGAACTCATAGACTTACGCACGCTTAAGCCCCTGGACATCGAGACGGTTCTGAATTCCGTCTCGAAGACCGGGCGTGCCGTGATCGTCCAAGAAGCGCCGCGCACGTGCAGTTTCAGTTCAGAGCTGACCGCGCTGATTAATGAGCGCTTGCTCTTACAGCTGCAAGCCCCAGTGGTGCGCGTGACCGGCTACGATACGCATATCCCCTATCTGACGATGGAGCAGTATTATCTGCCCGATGCCGGGCGCGTGAAGAAGGGCATCGAGAAAGTGTTGCGCTTTTGAA
>CAZODX010000096.1:0-5008 GCA_964578715.1 uncultured Thermotogae bacterium
ATCTTAGGGGGCGTCTCGGCCGTCATCGCCGGGGCACTGACGGGGGGCTGGTTCGGCCCAGACTTGGCCGCACAAGTCGAATTCCTGCGAAGGCTCGCGCTGTTTAATCTAGAAGAACCTGAAGGGCTGATCGGTTTCTTGGTCTTCTCGCTCGCCCTTGGATTCATTCAGCTCTTTTTAGGGAATCTCTTAGAGCTTATAGACAAAGCGCGGCAAGGGCGCTTTTGGGAAGGGCTCTGGAACGAAGGGAGCTGGCTTGTGCTCATGGTCGGCCTGGGCATCGCCGGAGGGGCAGGGATCCGCTCCATCATGGCCAATGCTCCGAGTCTTCCTGCTTCATGGATGCCCATAGGCTTAGAGATCGCCCTCATCGGTGCAGTGCTCGTCACGCTCTTCAGCCGCGTGGAAAACCCCGAGAACGTAGGGGAGCAGCTCCCATGGCTGCTGATCGCTGCCGGGCTGAGCATATGGCTGCTGACGCCATGGGGGCTTATAGGACAGCTGCTTGCCGTAGTGGGAGGGGTGTGGGCTCTCATTCCAAGGCGTCAGAGCCTAGGGGGACAAGCCCGTGCTATCCTGGGGCGTATTGCCGCAGGGCTCTTCCGGTTGTACGGAGTCTCAGGGCTGGTCGGGGATGTGCTCTCGTATTCACGCATCATGGCCTTGGGGATCTCTACGGGCTTGATTGCCAAGGCGATCAATCAATTGGCCACTATGACCTTGGGGGCTTCCGTGGCGGGGGTGGTGGTCTTCATCGCCATAGTCGCGTTTGGGCAGGCCTTCAGCTTGGTGATCAATGCGCTGGGGGCGTTCGTCCATTCGGCGCGCTTGCATTATGTCGAGTTCTTTACGAAGTTTTATGAAGCAGGCGGACGGGCATTTCAGCCCTTTGCCCGAGAATCGGTCTACTACGACATCGTCCAAGAACGCTCTTTCACATCCAAAGGAGGCTATCATGCAAGAAGCACCAGAAGTCCTTAGGGTCATGGGGTTAGACGGCAGCAGTTGGGCGTTGCTGGGAGCGGCAGCGGCGTACTTCTTAGCCGGTGTGGGGTCGGCCATTGGGATAGGAATTTCGGCGAAGGTCGCTAACGGCGTCCTCTCCGAAGACCCTGCTAAGTTCGGCTCGTTATTGGTCGTCTCTGCTCTCCCCGGCACCCAAGGGATCTACGGCTTCATCACCGCTTTCATGATCTTAGGGAAGCTGGGCGCTGCGTCTAATCCCTTAGCTGCTTCGGTAGGGTTTCAGATCTTTGTGGCAGCGCTGCCCGTAGCTATAGCTGGCTTCTTATCAGCGATCTACCAAGGGATGGTGTGCGCCGCTGGAGGGGCCATGATCGCGAAGCAGCCTACGGAAGTGGGCAAGGCCATTGTGTTAGCGGCCTTGGTAGAGACCTACGCGATCTTCGGCTTGATCGCTTCTATCTTGCTCTTAAACCAAATCAAAGTATGAGCGCCGAGAAGATCGTCGAGAAGATTCTCAGTGACGCGCAGGCGGAGGCGCAGCGCGTGCTGGAGAGCGCACGGTCTCAGGCTGCTCAGATCCGCGAGCAGGCCGAGCGCGAGGCCCAGCGCCAGCGCGAGCTGATCTTAGCCCAAGCTCAGCAAGAAGCCCAGAGCCGCCGCCGCGCGCAGCTTGCCGCGGCGACTGCTGCTGCGCGCAACGCTGTGCTGGCTGCGAAACGCGCGGTGCTCGAGAAGGTCTTCGAGCAAGCTGCAGCGAAGCTTGCGGCCATGCCCGCTCACGAATATAAAGAGTGGCTGGTGCGGCTGCTCGTGCGCGCCGCCGAGACCGGCGACGAAGAAGTGATTCTCTCTCCCGGTGATCGCCAGACCCTGGGTGAGGCGCTCGTGCGCGAAGCCAACACACACTTAGCGCAGCACGGCAAGAAGGGCATGTTAAAACTCTCTCTGGAGACGCGCGATCTTGGAAGAGGGTTTGTGCTCAAGGGCAAAAATAGCGAGACCAACGTGACGCTGAAGACGCTGCTGCGCCGCGCCCAAGAAGAGCTGGAGATCGAAGTCGCCCAGATGCTCTTTGAGGGGGCACGGAAGTAATGGTCGTTGATCTCTTAGAGACGCACTTTGAGCAAGAAGGGGCGTATGCGTTCGCCACAGGGCGCATTCGTGCTTTAGAAGCGAAACTCTTGAATCGCACGCACTATCAACGCTTGCTCGAGGCCCCCAATGCCCTGGAAGCCTGGCGCGCCCTCGCCGAGATGGGTTATGCCAAAGCCGCTGAGAAAAAGCTCGATGAGTACGAAGAGGTGCTCACCGACGAGCTTCGCACTGTCTACAAGCTCTTGAGAAGCTTAGCTGAGGGACGCCTGGAGTGGCTCGAGCGCCGCTACGATTTTCATCACGTCAAGGTCTATCTCAAAGCAAAGCTTTTGGGAGAAGACCCTCGAGAGGGGGTCTTTGACGGCGTCGGCACGGTGCCCCTCAAACTGATAGAAGCGTCTATAGCGACAAGAGTCTGGAGCGCTTTGCCGCCAGAGCTCGCTCGTGTCGCCGAGCAAGCCCTCGCAGAATACGAGAGCACCAGAGCGCCTCAAAGCATCGATATCATTGTGGACCGGGGGCTCTTTGCGTATCTGACGGATGCGGTGCGGGGGCATCCGTTCATGGAGGCGCTCGTGGCGATCTGGGCAGACTTGCTCAATCTCAAATCATTGGCGCGCGCCAAGCTCATGGAGAAAGACCGGGCGTTTGCGAGCCGAGTGTTCGTGCCGGGGGGATCGCTCGACGATGCTCGCGTACTCGCGCTCCTGGACGTCGATATCGCAACTTGGGCCGATGAGCTCCGCCATACCCCCTACTCCTCCGTGCTGAGCCGGGGATTAGCCCAGGTGGCCGAGAAGAGATCTCTGGCGCTCTTGGAGAAGCTGAGCGATGACTTCGTGATGGAATTTCTCAAGCGGGCCAAGCTTGCGCTCTACGGCGCCGAGCCGTTGATCGCATACGTGCTTGCCAAGGAGACCGAATTGAAGAATATTCGAATTATCTTGGTGGGCAAGCTCAACGGGCTCTCTCGAGAGACCCTCGAAGAGCACCTACGGGAGCCGTATGTCTAAGATCGCAATCGTTGGCAATAAGGACGTCTATCTGGGTTTCAAAGCCCTCGGCGTGGCGGTGCGGGACGCGCGCACGCCCAAAGCCGCTGAAGCCGCTGTGCTCGACTTGGTGGCGCAGGGGTTTTCGATTATATTTCTTCAAGAGGGCTTAGCCCAGGAGCTGGGGGCGCTGCTCGACAGATTCAGCAAACAATCCACCCCAGCCCTGGTGATGATCCCGGACAACACAGGGAGTTTGGGGATCGCGCGCGCGCGCATCCGAAAGCTTGTCGAACGCGCCGTGGGCATTGATATTCTATCACGTGAAAGCTAGCTGCAATGGAGGAGTATCTATGGCAATCGGGAGAATCGTCAAAGTTGCTGGGCCGCTGGTCGTAGCCGAAGGGCTGACCGACGCCAAGATGTACGACGTGGTGCGTGTAGGCAAAGAAAGACTCGTCGGCGAAGTGATCGTCTTGGATGGGGACTTGGCTTCGATTCAAGTCTACGAAGAGACGGCGGGGCTTGGGCCGGGTGACCCCGTGGAGGGCACGGGCGAGCCCCTCTCGGTGGAGCTTGGCCCGGGGCTGATCGGGTCTATCTATGACGGCATTCAGCGCCCGCTCGAAGCGATTCAGAAGAGATGGGGCGCGTATATTCGGCGTGGCGTCGAGGCTGCTGCTCTGAATAGAACTGTCAAATGGCGCTTCACTCCCACGGTGAAGAAGGGCGACTCCGTCAGCGAAGGGGACATCATCGGGACGGTGCAGGAGACGACGCTCGTCGTGCAGAAGATCATGGTTCCGCCGGGGATCTCTGGCGTTTTGGAAGAGATTCGCTCTGGAGAATTTACTGTAGAAGAGACGATCGCCATCGTGAAGGACGCGCAAGGGAAGCGCCATGAGTTGAAGCTGATGCAGCGCTGGCCGGTGCGCAAGGCCCGCCCGTACAAAGAGAAGCTGCCCAGCGAAGAATTGCTGACGACGGGGCAGAGAATCATTGACACGCTCTTCCCCATTGCCAAGGGCGGGACGGCGTGCGTGCCGGGGCCGTTTGGATCAGGGAAGTGCGTCGTGGGCGAGACCCCGGTGCTCTTAGCGACGGGGGAGATCATCCCCATCGCGCAGCTCTATGAGCGCTATGCCCACAAGCTCGGAGAGAAGACGCTCCTCACCGAAGATGGACTGGAGCAGATAGTCGAGGGCACTGAGCTGCCGGAGCTGTTCACGCTTAGCGACACGGGTTTTATGAGAGCGAGACCATCCTTGCTCTACCGGGCTCTCGCGCCTGTGACAGTGCGTGTCCGCACCCGGGGCGGTCGTATCGCCGAGACAACTCCCCAACACGAATATCACGTAGTAGGACCGGATTGGCAGGTGCGGCGCGTGCCCGCAGGCTCCCTCAAAGTCGGGGATCGCATCGTCGTGCCGCGCCGCGTGCGCGTAGAGGCGTCAGCGCCCATACGCATCAATGCTTTCAGGCTTCTGGCCGATGAAGGGTCGGTCTACGTCGCTGACCCTCACGTCCTGAGACTCTGCGCCAATGCGCTCGAGAAGCTGCAGAGAGAGGGGCGCTGGAAGGAGCTCGGAATCTCTTTCTCCACGCTCTACGGGTATCGTGCGGGGCGCACCCTCCCGCCGGTGCCTGTCTGCAAGAGCATCTTAGAGCACGCCGGTATAAATACTGACGAGCTGCCCCTGCGCGCCATCACCGCGAAGACCTCCAAGAAGCACGTTCAGGTTCCGGAATACTTCACAGAAGAGCTTGCGGAGTTCTTGGGACTGCTCAGCTCCGACGGAACAGTAGACTATGATTACGTGGGACTGCGCAACACCGATCCGGCGGTGCGGACGCGCTTCGATGAGCTAGGGCGCCAGCTCTTTGGCATAGAGCCAATGATCTGTGAGCACGGGGAAGACCATCGCTTCAGCAGCCGGGCGCTGGCGCGCTTTGTG
>CAZODX010000096.1:5018-5845 GCA_964578715.1 uncultured Thermotogae bacterium
GGGTGATGCCGGGGCAGAGCCGCAAGCGCGCTCACGCCGTGCCTCCGACGATTATGATCGCCCCGGAGGCGCTCGTCGCGGCGTACTTGCGCGGCTACTTCCACGGCGACGGCTCTCTCAGCAAGCGCGAGCTCTACTTCCCCACCGTCAGCGAACCCATGGCTCTAGGGCTCGCCTGGCTGCTGGTGCGCTTGGGCATCATCTATCGCATCGAACAGCACCCTACCGCACAAGGGGCTACGTACTATCGGGTCGTCATCCCTGGCAAGGAGCACTGTCAGCGTTTCTTGGAAGTCATCCGGCCTATCCCACAAGCACGCCGCACGGCACGCGCTTATGAGATGGTCAACGCGATCTCATGTGCCAAGCTCGGCGTTGATGCCGTGCCTTCGAACGGACTGCTTCCTAAGCTGTTGCATGATCTCCACATCAAGCCGGCTCTCCTGGAGCGCGAGCGCGTCTATGTCCGAGACTATCTGAAGACGCAGCGCATCCCTACGGCTAAATTCTGCACGATGGCGAAACTGCTCCATCGTCACAGTGGGGTCGCCCTTGCGGAACCAACAGCTTCGGCACTCGCGGATCTGCTCCGGCTCAGCCGGCTCCTTGAGCACGTCTATCTCGACGAAGTCGTCTCCGTGGAGGTGCAGCCAGGTCCCAAGTTCGTCTATGACTTTACAGTCCCACAGACCCACAACTTCATAGCGAGCTTTGGATGGATCGTCAATTCGAATACGGTGATCCAGCACCAGCTCGCGAAGTGGGCCGACGCCGATATTATCGTGTTCGTCGGCTGTGGCGAGCGCGGCAACGAGATGACCGACGTC
>CAZODX010000097.1:0-5789 GCA_964578715.1 uncultured Thermotogae bacterium
GCCCATCGGCAGGTATCCGCCGTCGCCAAAGCCCCCGTGTCCGACATTGGCAATAAACGGCACCGAGCCGTCGTCAAGATCGAGCACGAAGAGCGCTTGGTATTCAGGGTTCTGCTGGAGGTAGCTGCGCATGGCGGCGTTGTCGGCAGGCCAGGGGCTGATATCCCAGAGGGCCTGCCAATCTAAGCGTAATTTGACGAGCACATAGCCGTGCACCTCAGCGATGACCGGCCAGCCGTTTTTGACCTCGGCGACGCTCGTGTTGTTGGCCCCTGGATCGCCGCCGGTGCGCGGCGTGGGCTTAACGCGCCAGACTTGCGTCCCCGTGGCGTTGTCGATGGCGTGCACATACAAGTCTTCAGTGACAACAATGACACGGTTGCGTGAGGGCGAATACGCCGGCGGCGTGTGCACAGCTGCTCCGGCGTTGTACGACCAGATCTGATTCATTGTCTGCTTATTGATGGCATAGACGCTTGTGCCCATCGAGAAGAAGACTCGGTCGGAGATGACCGCTGGGGGTAGGGGCAGATTGCTCGAGCTTCCCGACGAGAACTGTCCAAGTGTCGCGCCGGTTGCAGCGTTCAGTTTGTAGAGCACACCGTTGGCTGCGACGACAAAGAGCGCGTTCGTGTCGGGATCATAAGCCGGCGTCGAGTTGACAGGACTCCCCAGATTTCTATTCCAGACGACGGAGCCGTTAGAATTGTTGAGCGCGTAGACGCCGTTTGATCCAGCGGCAATGTAGACGCGGCCATCGCCGGTGACGGGTTGGCTGTTGCGCGGCAGCCCAAACTTCCCCGCGCTGATGCCTCCTGAATTATTCGGGCCGTTCCAAGCCCACTTCCAGCGCCACGGCGGAGGAACAACTTGGTCCGTATAGCTTGTGCGCTGTGCGTCGTGGGCGTGTTGGGTCCATTCGGAACTCCCAGACGAAGGCGACGAATTCGTAGGATTGCCCCAGACAACCGTGAGCGTTGGGCGTCCTTGGGCGTTCCAGTCTCCTGTATCGGAGGAGACGAAGTACTTCCCGCTATGGTATTGACTATCGGCTTCGTAGAGGATTAAGCGCACCGGCTGTCCGGCGTTGTAGGCGCGCGCCACGGCCAGGCTCACGTCAAAAGTTCGAGGCACGCCGGGCCAGCCGGGCCACTCATTGGGAGCGATCGTGGGTACCCACGCGCCGCCGATGTTCTCGCTCGCTAAGGGCGCCGTGTTCCACGAGATCGTCTGTTCGTCCCAATCAGAGTCTGTTGTGAGCACCTGGATCCAGGAGGGGCCGGGAGCATTGGGAGCGTTGGGGTCCCCCGAATTGCCAAATTGATAGATCGTCAGCGTGGCTGAGAGAATCACTTTGCCGGGCGGGATTGCCTCCAGAGGGAACGTGACATAGTACTTCGAGAAGCAAGGCCAGTCAGCAATATCAGATTGATTCTGAATATTGAAGTCCGGTGCGTTGCCGAAGTTATCTTCTCCCCACGAGTTCCAGATATACTCTTCGTCCCCAGGGCAAAGATTAGGGGTAGTGCCGCCGACACCTGCATCGGGGACGACTGCGCCAGAGAGCCCATCCCGAATGATGACCGTCTCTCCTGGGGTAGCCGGCGGTGGAGTATAGGAGGGCAACCCGAATGAGAGAACACCCCAACTCAAGGGATTTGTGGGTGAAAAGCTGGGAGGCCAAGACTTATCGGGAATGGGAGTGCCTGCGGCGTCGTCGCGGTCGTGGACGACGACGGCCATCCGCCATCGAGTTTGGGGAGCAGGCGCTTCTGCGAGGCCAAGACTCGTAAAGGGAATATAAAAGCTCATGGCCCAGCCCCTGTCACTTTCAGTGTCGTCATTGAGGGCGTTGCCGCGCCAGCCCGGCTGGGTCTCGAAGTTCACAGCCACGGGAGTCCAGCCCGTCCCTGTCCCCTGATATGCTTGCTGATAATTCATTGGGGTGTCCCCTGCGCTCAATTGCGCGACAAAGCGATAGGTGCTCGGCCCAATATTCGAGATCTCAGCAAGACTCAGATAGAGCGTGACCGCGTCCCAGTCGGTCAGCTCGGAAGGCGATGGCGTCGTATCGTACCAAAGATGACGGTCCGAAACGGCCACGTAGACGTAGAGTTGTTGCGCGTTATAGCCGACGCGCACGTCGGCGTAGTTCTCCGTAGGGGTGATCCGTCCAAACCAGAAGATCGCCATCTCAGGGAAGCGAATCGCCCCGTCAAAAAACGGGACGTTGACGCGCGGCGTGGAAGCATTTTGCGCGAGGGCTTCACTGAGAGGGGTGGGCTGTGGCAGACCGGCCAGCAACGTACAGCCGAGCATCGCGAGAGCTGTCAGGCGCAGAGCTTTCATTGGGAGCCCTCCTTGATGATAGTTATCTGCGCAGGATGACGCACGTAGATGACAGGATCGCCTTGATACCAAACGATCTTGCCGTGAACATAAACGAGCTGTCCCGGGCGATAGAGCGTCTCAGGGTGTTGGGGGAAATTGCCCCAGTCTTCTTTGAGAATTCTCACGAAGAACGAGCCACGTCGGGGTTCTGTAAATCCCAGATAGACAGCTAAGCGATTATTGAAGACGTTCCGGATCGTTCCCCAGACGGTGACGGTCTGGCCCACGTACTCGCGCGCTTGGGCGTAGGGAATGAGCTTCTGAACTTCTGCAGTGCTTTCGCGACCATCACGATACAGCGAGAGCACTATGCCCATCGCAACAGCGAGTGTCGCTATCACCATCAACACGATCCAGATTGGCTTCATAAGTTTTGAGATTTTAAGAGATATATTTCAGCGATGCAAGGGCTTTTGTATCCACGGGCGCCAGGCCCATCCCTGGCGCAGTTCATTCCAGTGCTTCACCGTCAAAATAGCCCAGCAGCCGAGCCCGATTCCGGCCCAGCTCTCGACACCGCGCACGAGAAGCAGATAGAGCACAAAACAAAGCATCGCGATGAAGACCGTCCAGCCGTCGTTCGCGCTCAACACGTACCAGAACGCTAACAGCGCTCCAAGCACGACGGGGCCTTCCCAAAGACTGACGCCCGTCCAGACCCCGAACGTGACAGCGACGGCCTTGCCGCCGCGCCCACGCAGCCACGGCGAGAATGCATGGCCGAGCACCGGTGCTAGCGCTACAGGAATCAACGCTAGACCCTCTATACCCCCAGCAGAGCGTGCGGCGAGCACCGGCACGGCGCCTTTGGCGTAGTCCAATAACAGTCCAACAATCCCTAACACTCGCCCCCCAGCGCGAAAGAGATTGCTCGCGCCGGGGTTGCTATCACCCACAGCACGAATATCCCTCTTGAGCACAAGAAGCCCGAGCCAGTAAGAGAACATCAACGAGCCTGATATAAAAGCTATGAGCGTCCAGAGAAGGACGTTCATCTCACCACCACCGCCACCGCACCCGAGGGAGCGTGCGCGCTTTCCATATCGCTTTGCCCCTGAGAGTTCGTATCAGCGATCCCCAGGCAAGCCACACAGTAAAAGCAACGCTCAAGGGATAGAAGAGCGCCCAGTACAACGGGTAGCCGAAACGTTTGTACGTTATCCCCCATAGCCCTAGTGAGAGCAGAACAGACCATAACGCTGGCTGGATCTCTCCCAGATTCATTCCCATCAAATGCCCCGCCAAAACGATAAGTGGCTCGAACGTGAACAGTCCAATCCAGAGCCAGATTAGAATGAACCACCCAATGCGATAATCAAACACTGCCAAGAGATTCTTTGTCAATCCTTCGTAGACTTGCTTGTAGTTCTCATACATGCGGCATCGCACGAGGTCGCTGCCGTCAAGCAGTCTCCAGCGCAGGCCGTGCTGTTTGACGCAACGCGCGAGAGCTATGTCTTCTACGGCGCTCTGGCGCACTGCCTCATGGCCCCCGATCGCTTCATAAGCACTGCGCCGAAAGAGTAGGAACTGTCCATTCGCTGCAGACAGAGCTGGCCACGGCGTATAGTACGCTAAAGCCAATGGCAGAAAAGAGAGAATGCTCCATGAGATCATTGGGATGACAAGACGTTCGCTCCAGGAGCTAACATCTTCTTTGATGAAGACACTGAGAAAATCCAAGTTTTCTTCTGTCAGCGCTCTGACAGCGTGGGCTAACGTCCTTGGGTGGTGGCGTGTATCAGCATCAGTGAAGAGCAGCAGTTCTCCTGATGCGCGTTGAGCCAGCTGATGGCATGCCCAGCTCTTCCCAATCCATCCTGGCGGCGGCGTTGCCCCATGAAGCAGAATCAAGCGAGGATGCCCTGCAAATTGCTCGTCTAGAACTTTTGCCGTCCCATCATCAGATTGGTCATCGAGCACGAGCACCTCAAAATCTGAATATTCTTGAGCCAAGAGGGACTCTACACAAGCCTTGATATTAGCTCTTTCATTGCGGGCCGGAACTAGGATCGAGACCCGGGGGCCATTGCGAGATGCTGGGTACGCCCCGAGCGACTTGCGCAACATCCACAGATTGGTTATCGCAATGAACACCAAACACGCTAAAAAAACAACGACGCTGTACTGATGCTCAACCCAGAAGTTCATGAAGCCAGACTCGCCTTTTCCTTTATTGTTTTTATCATAGACGTATGGCATTGTCAACCATTTCAGGGAGTTTGACATACCCTAGAGGGTATGGTATACTCAGGGCGATTATACCCTACGGGGTATAGCAGCTATGAGCACTCAATCAGGAAAGCTGAGGATTGTGAGTCCTCAAGACAAGAAGGAGCTCGCTGTGCGGCTGGCGCGTATCGAAGGCCAAATTCGCGCGATCCGCGAGATGATCGAACGCGAAGAGAGCTGTGAGCTAATCACTCAGCAGCTCGCTGCGGCTCGCGAGGCCCTCAATAAAGCTTTTTCGGAGCTGATCGCGCGCACCATCGAGTGCAATTGTCTCAGTGAGAAGACGAGCGAACCCGCAGCGCGGGAAAAACTCTTGGCGATGGTGCGTATCCTCACACGATACACATAAATGCAGAGAAGACAGGAGGGATCACTAATGCAGAAGAACTTGGCAAGCTGGGATCGGCTGGTGCGTGGCGTTCTTGGCGCCGTGTTGTTTGTGTTAGGGGGCTGGACGTGGGGTGGTTGGCAAGGCACGTGGTACGGGATCGTGAGCGTCATCGTCGGGATTGTGCTAGTAGGGACAGCATTCGTAGGGTTCTGCCCATGCTATTGGGTCTGTCGCTTGAGCACGCTGCGGCGGTGAGAATTTATGAGCACTCCTAAGATCGTCATTGTCGGTGGGAATTTTGCCGGGCTGACCGGCGCGCTGGAGCTGAGAAGTTTATTGGGCGATGACGTTGAGATCACGCTTATCTCTAAAGACGACAGATTCGTCTTTATTCCGTCGCTGATTTGGGTGCCGTTTGGTTGGCGCAAGCCCGACGATATCAGTTTCTCTCTGGCGCCGGTGCTGGAGCGCGCGAAGATTCACTTCGTGCACGCGCCGGCAACACGCATTGACCCACATCAAAAGCTTGTGCAGACGCCCGTGGGAAGTTACAGCTACGACTATCTGTTGATCGCGACGGGGCCGTATCCCCAGTACGAGATCGTGCCGGGCTTAGGGCCCAAGGGCTATACGTACTCAATCTGCACGATGGAGCACGCGCTCCACGC
Organism: uncultured Thermotogae bacterium; assembly: GCA_964578715.1. GTDB lineage: Bacteria > Bipolaricaulota > Bipolaricaulia > RBG-16-55-9 > DRXL01 > JANXCC01. The sequence goes on from CAZODX010000097.1 coordinate 5,623, forward strand.
CCACGAAGGCTGGAAAAAGCTCATAGACGATCCCGGCCCGGTGGTGATCGGCGCGACCCAAGGGGCAAGCTGCTTCGGCGCGGCCTATGAGTTTCTCTTTAATTTTGCCCATGCGCTGCGCAAGGCCCGCCTCGCTAAGAGAGTCCCGATCACGTTCATCACTGCCG
>CAZODX010000098.1:0-5773 GCA_964578715.1 uncultured Thermotogae bacterium
ACAATTCCAAGCCCCTCGAATTGAAAGGACTGGACTTCTGCGTGGTGATGCATTAGGTAGGGTACCCATGCTCATCACGGACGGTGAAGTTTCCAGATCTTAATGGTTGCTTCAGAGCTTTCTTGGCTGACGCTCCCTGAAGCAAGCAGCTGACCATCAGACGAGAAGATCACAGGGCACCCTTCAGCTATAAAGTCTCCTACCTCTTGCCCCCCTGGAACTTTCCATATCCTCACATGCCCTTCGCTATCACACCAAGCTAGCAAAGTCCCGTCTGGTGAGAACGTAAGATTCTGTGCTCTATCCCTCACCCATGGCTTATCCTCTGTTAGGTGCAGGACACGAGGCCAGTTTTTGATAATGCCGTTCTCGATCTCCCAGAGTATGATACGATAGGGGAGTTTTGCCGCTAAGAATCTCCCGTTTGGCGAGAAGACTAGAGAGTCAATGATCTCAAAAATGCCGAACGACTCAATCCAAGCGAACCTACTTTGTGAAGTGGGGAACGGTAGCCTCTTGTGAATGTCCTCAGTAGGCTTCCAGAGCGCGATACACGTTGCGAAAGGCATTGAGTGTGTCGTCACAGATCCCGCGATCCATTCCCCTGCAAGAGCTAATGGGGCAACGTAGCTGTTGCCTCCCCAACACGGGTCCTTGAGGGTGTGGATCTCTGTACCTTTGGGAATATCCCATAGTTTAGCGATCCCGGCTGATGATTCTGTGATAGCTAAGATCGTTCTCTCCGGTGTCACCCACAGGGCTTTGGCGTCACCAGCATAAGTGAAAACCCATGCTGTGCTGCCGTCATCGACGTGCCACCCCTTGATAGTTCGATCATGGCTACCGGAGATAACGAGTTTGCTGTCAGACGAAAAGGCAACAAGGAACACCGAACCTTGATGCCCTTGTATGGTGTGCACTTCGCTTCCGTCGGCGACTCTCCACAGTTTGACAGTGCCATCGGCACTCGCCGAAGCTAAAAGCGAGCCATCAGGAGAGAAGGCCAGCGAGAGCACTTCGCTGTCCTTCAGAGTACGAACTAGTGCAACGGTAATTCGATGGCTACAGCCAGAAAGCAAGCCAGCCAAAAGCACAGAGATGACGACAAATGGCAGCCATCGAGATCTCTGAGACATTAAAACTCCTGTGAGAATTATAAGTCATGAGGAGCCGTGTTGCCAAATTCTGCTTTATGGGATATAGTCTTCTTATAACTATCAAAAAGGGTGTTGAATCTATGACGCAACAAGTCTTGCCGCGTAGCCAAGTCCCCGTCGAACAGACGTGGAATATCCAGAGCGTCTTCCCCTCAGATCACGCATGGGAAGAGGAGATCAAGAGAGTCACGGAGCAGCTCCCGCAGATTGCGTCGTTTCGCGGACGCTTGGGCGAAAGCCCCAAGGTCCTAGCAGATTGGTTCGATCTGGTCGAGCGGGTCGGGCGCAGCTTGGGAAAGATCGTCGTCTACGCAGGGATGCAGCATCACGTGGACACGACAGACCAAGCAGCAGCGGCCAAGAACGACCGCGCCCGAGGGCTCTTCGCTCGCGTCATGGCCGCGATGGCCTTCGCCGAGCCGGAGATGCTCTCTCTCGGCTTTGAGAAACTCCGACAATGGACGAAAGAAGAGCCGCGACTCTCCATCTACGGGCACTATTTTGACGAGCTGGAGCGGCGCAAGGAGCATATTCGCTCTGCCGAAGTCGAAGAGTTATTGCGCCAGGTGATGGACCCGTTCCGGACCGCCGCGGCAACACACGGGATTCTCTCTGACGCTGAGCTGACTTTTAAGCCTGCCGCCGGCGGCCATGAGATCACTCACAGCACGATTAGCACGCTCCTGCGCCACCCGGATCGGGAAGTGCGCCGCACCGCCTGGGAGAACTATTGCGATGCGTTTCTCGCGTTCAAGAACACCATGGCCAACTGCATCGCCGCGGGGGTCAAACAGAACGTCTTTATGGCGCGAGCCCGAAGATATAAGTCGGCTCTGGAAGCGGCGCTCACCGCAAACTTCATCCCCGTGGAAGTCTTTCACAATCTCATTCAGACGTATAGAAAGAACTTGCCCATCTGGCATCGCTACTGGCGGATGCGCCGTCGCGCCCTGGGCTATGACAAGCTCTACGTCTACGACACCAGAGCGCCGCTCACGCAGAAAAGCTTCACTATTCCCTTTAAGCAGACGGTCGAGTGGATCTGCGAAGGCATGAAGCCCCTCGGCGATGAGTACGTGCAGACCCTGCGCAAGGGCGTCTTAGAAGAACGCTGGGTCGACTATGCCGTCAACAAGGGCAAGCGGATGGGAGCGTTCTCGTCGGGGGCTCCGGGGACGTATCCGTTTATCTTAATGAGCTACACCGACGACATCTTCAGCTTAAGTACGCTCGCTCACGAGCTGGGGCACTCGATGCACTCATACTATACATGGAAGACCCAGCCCTTCATCTACGCGCGGTACTCGCTCTTCGTCGCCGAGGTCGCGTCGAACTTCAATCAAGCGTTGGTGCGCGACTATCTCTTGAAGACCCAAAAAGACCCAGACTTCCAGATCACGGTGATCGAAGAAGCGATGGCCAACTTCCACAGATACTTTTTCATTATGCCCACGCTGGCGCGCTTTGAGTTGGAAATTCATGAGCGGGTCGAGCGGGGCGAGGCCCTCTCGGCTCAAACTCTTATTGATCTGATGGCCGATCTCTTCGCCGAGGGCTACGGCGATGAAGTCGTGATGGACCGCGACCGCGTAGGGATCACCTGGGCGCAGTTTGCCACGCACTTATACGCGAACTTCTATGTCTATCAATACGCGACGGGGATTTCTGGGGCGCACGCGCTCGCCGAGGGCGTGCTCTCTGGCAAGCCTGGCGCTGCTGAAAAGTATCTAGAGTTTCTCAAAGCGGGCGGCTCGCTCTTCCCCTTGGACGCCCTCAAGCTCGCCGGGGTGGACTTAGCATCCCCAGAGCCCGTTGAGAAGACGTTTGCCCTAATGGCTCGCTATGTGGAGCAGCTGGAGCACTTAACGGAGCGCCGATGAACACCAATGGGAACAAGCAGCCGGAGTGGACTTCTCCGGAGCTAGAGCGTTTAACAGAAGAGATCGCCAAGCTCAACGAACGGTATCTCTTGGCGATGCAGGAGTTGCGGCGTCACCCTGCAGGCAGTGAAGAGTACATTCAGCGGTGGGCGGAGCTGGATGTGCTCTTGGAGTGGCTTCAGAAGAAGGTCGCTCAGGCGCGCCAAGAGATCGCACGATTAGAAGAGACGTGGCCGCACGGGTGAGCGCGGGCTGAAGTTGCCAGCTCCGACTCTCTTCGCTATACTGTGCACACGTCGAAAGGGTGATCTGCCTTCGCCAAGAAAATTTTGATCTGCAGCGCCTGGCCGTATGCGAATAACGTGCCCCACCTGGGCACGCTTATCGGGTGTTTGCTCTCCGGGGACGTCTTCGCTCGCTATTATAAGCTCAAAGGGCACGAGGTCGTGCACGTCAGCGGCACCGATGCCCACGGCACCCGTATGGAATTTGAAGCCCTCCAGCGGGGCATCACACCCCAACAACTCGTCGAGCAGGTCCATCAACAGATCGTCGACACGCTCCATAAGTTCGATATATTCTTAGAGAATTACACGATCACCCGCTCCCCAGTTCATCACCGATTTGTCCAAGAGATCTATAAGAAGATGGAAGCCAACGGGTATATCTTCACAAGAGACGAGGAGCGCGCCTATTGCCAGAACTGCAAGAAATTCTTAGCAGACTCGTTCATTGTGGGGACCTGCCCGCGCTGTAAGTACGATAAAGCCTACGGGGATCAGTGCCCGCAGTGCGGTGCGCTCTTGGAAGCCGAACAGTTGCTCAACCCCCAGTGCCAGATCTGCAAGCAGAGCAATATCACTTTTCGCAAGACGCGCAATTGGTACTTAGACTTGCCCAAGTTGGAGCCGAAGTTGCGCGAGTACGTGAGCGCCCATCAAGACTGGGCTCCCAACGTGAAGAACTTTACAGAGGGGCTGCTGAAAGATGGGCTGAAGCCTCGCGCCGTGACGCGCGACTTGAGCTGGGGGATTCCCGCGCCCTTTGCCGGAGCTGAGGGCAAGGTCATCTACGTCTGGGCCGAAGCGGCGCTGGGGTACGTCTCGGCGACGATAGAGTACTTCGAGAAGCGAGGGGAGCCCGAGCGCTGGCGCGACTTTTGGTTCGGCGACGACGTCAAGCAGGTCTACACCCAGGGCAAAGATAATATCACTTTTCACACGCTGATCTTCCCCGGTCAGCTTTTGGCTTCGGGCGAAGGGTATCATCTGCCCGATCAGATCTCGGCGACCGAGCACCTGCAATGGATCGGCAAGCAAAGATTCTCGAAGTCTCAAAAGATCGGGCTCTTCAGCGACGATGCGCTGGAGCTCATGGACCCGCTCTACTGGCGCTTCTATCTGCTTTATAATCGCCCGGAGCGCAAAGATATCGAATTCAGTTGGGAGGACGTGGACAACGCCGTCAACGGCGTGCTCATTAACAATATCAGCAATCTCTTACACAGAATTGTCTCGCTGGCCCATCGCAGCTACGGGGGCATCTACCCGCAGGCCAACGTCTACCCGGAGATCTTTAAACAGATCAAAGCTGTCAAAGAAGACTATGAGAGCATTATTGAAGGGGGGCAGCTGGCGGGGGCGCTGCGCCGCGTGAGCGAGCTCGCCGTCTTGGGCAACGAATACGTCCAGAGAAATAGACCCTGGGAGGGCCATAAGCCCGAGGTCGTCTTGACGGCTTTGCAAGTCGTCAAAGCTGTGACTATTCTCTTAGAGCCGTTTGTGCCGGGGTTTTCCAAGAAAGCGTACCCCATGCTGGGATTGGAGAACCCCTCCTTCGAAGATATTCTCACAGTCGAGCCGGGGGCCAAGCTCGGCCCAGCCTCCCCTTTGCTGCAGAAGATCGACATCAAAGCATTACAAGAGAAATACAGCCAGATGAAAGCCGGGTAAGCTCGGCTCTTGCACAAGGCTCTCCGATTCGCTACAATCAAGAACGCTATGAATCAATACGCTGTTATCGAAACGGGTAGCAAACAATATCGTGTTGCCCCAGGCGATACGATTGTGATTGAGAAGCTCAAGGGTGTGGAAGTCGGCCAACAGATCGAATTTAAGAACGTCTTGCTCGTCAGCGGCGAGCCCCCCAAACTGGGCAAGCCCTATCTGCCCAACGCGCGGGTTATCGCCGAGATCATAAAGAGCTATCGTGGGCCGAAGCTCTATGTCTTCAAATACAAGCGCAAGACGCGCTATCGCCGCAAGATCGGCCATCGGCAACCCTATATGGAAGCGCTCATCAAGGAGATTCGCCTATGACGTCGGTGGAGATCGTGCGCGATGCAGACGGCAAGATCTGCGAATTCCGCAGCCGTGGCCATACAGGGTACGCCGAAGCGGGGCGCGATCTGGTGTGCGCTGGGGTCTCGTCGATCTTGCAGACGGCGGTCTTGGGCCTGGAAGAGTATCTGAAGCTCAGGCCAAAAGTCGAGCAAGGGAAAGGGTATCTTTACTGTCAGGTCGAGCGCGATATCTTTCTCAATCGCGAGATCGACGCGATCCTCGAGACGATGGTCCTAGGGCTGCGGGCTATGGAGCGCGAGTACCCAGAGTACCTCAACGTCAAGGAGGTCGTGGGCTATGTTAAGACGGTTTGACTTGCAGCTCTTTGCGCATAAGTCCAGCAGCGGCAGCTCGCGCAACGGGCGCGACTCCAATCCCAAGAGCTTAGGGGTGA
>CAZODX010000099.1:0-5733 GCA_964578715.1 uncultured Thermotogae bacterium
GCTATAGGCGGCACGATGTACAGTCCAGGCGAAGCCTGGTGAAGCTTGCCGAGGTAGCTCAGTTGGTAGAGCACAGGACTGAAAATCCTGGTGTCGGCGGTTCGAGTCCGCCCCTCGGCACTGCTTTCTCATAGTTCCCACAGACTTGCGCCCCTCCCGTACTTCCCGCTAAACTGAAACTAACTCTATCAGAGAAGGAGAGAGCCCATGACCTATCCCAAAGAGTATCGCTACACCAAAGAGCACGAATGGGTCAAACTCGAGGACACCAAAGCCAGGGTCGGGATCACCTACCACGCCCAACACGAACTGGGCGACATCGTCTACGTCGAGCTGCCTACGGTCGGCACCAAGGTCAAACAGATGCAGGAGTTCGCTACCGTCGAGTCCGTCAAGGCCGTCTCGCCCATCTACGCTCCCCTCAGCGGCGAGATCGTCGACGTCAATAGAGAGCTTGAGACAAAGCCCGAATTGATCAATCAGTCGCCGCACGAGCAGGGGTGGATCGCGGTCATCGCGCCCAGCAACCTTCAAGAACTTGACAATCTCATGACCGCCGAAGAGTACGAGAAGCACATTGGGGGTCACTGATCACTATGGCTGCGTTTGAGTTCATTCCCAATACTCCCGAAGACCAGCGCAAGATGCTCGCCGAGATCGGCCTGAACGATATCGAAGAGCTCTTCGCTGACATCCCCGCGGAAGTCCTCAAGAGATTCAAGCCCATGGGGCTCGATCCGCTCAGCGAGCTGGAAGTCTCTCAGCTGGTGAGCCAGATGGCCGCCGAGAACGCACATACCCAGCAGTATGTGAGCTTCCTTGGCGGGGGTATCTACGATCACTATATCCCCGCGATCATCTCTCATCTCATCTCGCGCGGGGAATTCTTGACGTGCTATACACCCTATCAAGCAGAGCTCTCCCAAGGGACGCTGACGTGGATGTTCGAGTTCCAGACGATGGTCTGCGAGCTGACGGCGATGGAAGTCGCCAACTCCTCGATGTACGACGGCGGCTCGGCTCTGGCCGAAGCGATGCTCATGGCCAAGAACGTCACCGGGAGAAAGAGATTTGTAGTCGCCAAAAGCCTCAACCCATACTACCGCAAGTGCGTGGAGACCTATGCCTGGGGCGCGGGCTTGGAACTGATAGACCTGCCCTTCACGGAGACGGGGCAGCTAGACCGTGCGGCCCTGTCACCCCAAGAGATCAATGACCTTGCTGGGCTCATCGTACAGAGTCCGAACTTCTTTGGGGTGATCGAGGATCTCTCGGGTCTGAAAGATCTCATAAAAGACGCGTTTCTCATCGTGAGCGCCAACCCGATCTCGCTGGGGATTGTAGCGCCGCCGGGGGTCTTTGGCGCAGATATCGTCGTAGGCGAGGGACAACCGTTGGGGATTACGCAAAGCTTTGGCGGCCCGCTGCTGGGGTTCTTCGCGACACGGATGAGCTATGTGCGCAAGATGCCGGGGCGCATGGCCGGGCGCACCGTGGACGCCGATGGCAGAATCGGCTACGTCATGGCCCTGCAGACGAGAGAACAACATATTAGAAGAGAAAAAGCGACATCGAACATCTGCACCAATCAGGCGCTCATGGCCCTCTGTGCGACGATCTATCTGGCAACGCTGGGGCGACGCGGCTTGAGAAAGCTCGCCGAGCTCAATCTGCAGAAAGCTCACTATCTCGCGGAGAAGATCTCCCAACTGCCAGGGTTTGCCCTGCGGTTTTCTGGGCCGTTCTTCAATGAATTCGTCGTCAAGACCCGCAAGAAGCCCTCACGGCTCTTGAGAGCCCTGCGCGATGAGGGCTTCCTCGGGGGCATCGACCTGGCACCCTATGAGCTGGTAGACGGCAACAATCTCTTGATCGCCGTGACCGAACGGCGCACTCGCGACGAGATGGATCGCTTTGTCAAGATCTTGAAAGGAGCCTAGGATGGGAACGACGATCTTTGATATTGGCGAGGAGAGCCGCACCGGCTTGCGGCTTCCTGCTCTTGACGTCCCAGAGAGAAATCTCACGGAGCTGATCCCCCCAGAGCTCATCCGTAAAGAAGACCCCAAGCTCCCCCAAGTCTCGCAGGTCGAGATCGTCCGCCATTACACAAAACTCTCGCGCATGAACTATGGGGTGGACAACGGCATCTATCCGTTGGGCAGCTGCACCATGAAGTACAATCCGAGAATTAACGAAGACATGGCGCGGCTGCCGGGGTTCGCCCATGCCCATCCCTTGCAGGGGGATGATCTCTCCCAAGGGGCCCTCAAGCTGATGTACGAACTGGGGGAGTATCTCTGCGCGATTGGGGGCATGGACGCGATCACGCTCCAGCCTGCCGCCGGAGCCCACGGGGAGCTGACGGGAATGCTTCTTATCAAAAAACACTTTGAGCGCACCAAAGAGCTCCACAAGCGCACAAAGATCCTTCTGCCCGACTCGGCCCACGGCACCAACCCTGCCTCGGCAGCGATGTGCGGGTTTGAGGTCGTGCACATCCCCTCGGACTCGCAGGGCTTGGTAGACGTAGAAGCCCTCAAGGCCCATCTCGATGACTCCGTCGCGGGTATTATGCTCACCAACCCCAATACGCTGGGGCTCTTCGAGACCGATATCTTAGAGATCACCAAACTCATTCACGATGTGGGCGGCTTGGTCTATTACGACGGGGCCAATCTGAATGCTATCGTCGGGCGAGCCCGCCCAGGCGACATGGGCGTGGACATCGTGCATTATAACTTACACAAGACGTTCAGCACGCCGCACGGGGGCGGCGGCCCCGGAGCCGGCCCGGTCGCCGTTGTCAAAAGACTCGAGCCGTACTTGCCCGTGCCGCGCATCGTCAAGAACGGGAATAGATACGCACTCGACTACGAGCGCCCCCACTCTATCGGGAAGATCCACTCGTTCTACGGGAACTTTGGAGTGCTGGTGCGCGCGTATGCGTACATCCGCATGATGGGCGATGAAGGGCTGAAGGCCGTGAGCACCAATGCCGTGCTCAATGCGAACTATCTGAGGGCACGGCTGAGCAAGGTCTACAAAGCCCCCTACGACAGACTCTGTATGCACGAGTTCGTGCTGACGACCAAGGGCATGTCCGAAGAGATCCGTACCCTTGACGTCGCGAAAAGACTCATAGACTACGGGGTCCATCCATCGTCGATCTATTTCCCGTTGATAGTCCCCGAAGTGATGATGATCGAGCCCACGGAGACCGTCAGCAAAGAAGAGCTTGATCACTTTGCGGACGCACTTATTAAAGTTGCTGAAGAGATGAGAGAGAACCCGCAGATACTGAAAGAAGCCCCGCACGCGGTGCCCGTCTACGGGGCGTCGGTGCGGCGGCTTGACGAAGTACGCGCTGCGAAGGAGCCGATCTTGCGCGGGTAACACTGTTGACTGCTCGGGCCCGAAGTGCTACACTGAAAGGGTATGGTGGTGAGAGGCCTCATTGTTGGAATGAGCGTGGTCTTAGCCCTCAGCAGCCTGGGGCAGACCCAACCCAAGGACTTTAACGATTGGGCTCCTGATTGGTCGCCCGACGGCACCAAGATCGTCTTCGTCTCCGACCGAGACGGCAACTCTGAGATCTATCTGCTCACCCTCGCCCCTGTTACGGATCTGAAACGACTCACGGTTCAGTCAGGCAGCGATCTCGGCCCGCGCTTCTCCCCCGATGGCACCAAGATCGCCTTCTATTCAAGCCGCGACGGCAATTACGAAATCTATCTGATGAACGCCGACGGCTCCGGCGTCACCCGATTAACCCAGCACGGCGCCACCGACTGGGACCCAACTTGGACCCCCGACGGCAAAATTCTCTTTGAGTCTTTCCGAGACGGCTGGCCCGATCTCTATCTGCTCGACCCCCTCACGGGAATTTTAGAAAGACTCACCCAAGACCCTTGGCGCGAGGCCTTCCCTGCTTGGTCCCCCAAGAACGACAAGATCGTCTTCGCGTCCTATCGCGAGGGCAGCTGGGACCTCTACGCCATGAGACCCAACGGCTTGGTGAGACAGAAACTCACCGATGGGAACGGCATCTATCGTTCTCCCACATGGTCGCGCGATGGGCGCTTCATCGTTTTTGAAGCCGTGCACGGTGATGAGTCCGACATTGCCCGCATCGACGCGGACGGACAGCACTTGACGTGGCTCACCCGCGACATCTATCGTGACTCGTCCCCGTCTCTCTCCCCCGACGGCCGCAGAATCGTCTACACGAGCCTACGCGGCGAGCACTACCGACTGGTCATCAAGGACGTTCTCCCGTAAAATAAAACGACTCCCGGAGCGACACCGCTCTTAGAAAGGGTTTTTAGAAATGATCAGCGAAGTCAAGGCCGTCATCCGCGCTCATGCGCGATTTGGGATTCTGTCCCATATCGGCCCGGAGGGCGATGCCATCGGCAGCGAGCTCGCCCTGAAATTTATGCTGGAGCAGCTGGGGAAAGAAGCCTGGGTTGCCAATCGCGATCTTGTGCCGCCAAGCTTGCAGTTTCTGCCGGGCTCCGAGAACATGCTCCACCCCACGCAGCTGCGCAGCGACGAGATCGAAGTCTGGTGCATCGTCGATTGCGGCGATCTCAATCGCATCGGTGAAGATGCCCTCAAACTCCTCCGCGACGGGCAGATTATTATCAATATCGACCATCACCATCGGGACAATCCCCGATTTGGGCACGTCAATTTCGTCAAAGAAGCGGCGTCGACCACGCAGCTGCTCTACGAACTCGCTCCCCATCTTGGGGTGACGATCACTCCTCAGATCGCCACGTGTCTCTACACGGGAATTATCGCCGATACGGACTCGTTCCGAAACTCCAATGTCACTCCGGAGGTGTTCCAGATCGCGGCGCAGCTCGTCTCCTATGGGGTCAATACGCGACAAATCGCGATGAATCTCTATGAGCGCCGCAGCTTATCCGAGCTCCAATTGTTGGGGTACGTACTGCAGAACGCACAGATCAACGACGGGGTCATCTGGAGCGCTATCCCCAAGGCAGTCTTCCATAAGACGAACACGTCGGTCACGGACACAGAACGCTTAGTAGAAGAGCTGCGCAGTGTCGCGGGCATCGAAGTCGCCGTGCTCTTTAAAGAATTAGAGAACGGGAAGATCAAAGTCAGTTTGCGCTCGAAAGGGCGCGCGACCGTCAACAGTGTAGCACGGATCTTCGGAGGCGGCGGGCACGAGCAAGCCGCCGGCTGTGTCATCCCCGGGGAGCTCACAGAAGTCCAAGAGCGCGTGCTCACCGAGCTGCAGCGCCATCTCGCGCGCAAACCCTGATATGGCTCTCAGCACATTGCGGGATTTCTCGCCCCGGCAGCGGACTGCCCTGACGCTCGGGACGTTCGATGGGGTGCATCGTGGCCATCGCGCGCTCTTGGAGCGCACGGCGGCGTGGGCCCGCTCCCACGGCGCGCTCAGCGTCGCGTTTGTCTTCACCCAACCCCCAGCAAACTATCTGGGGAACCCAAAGCCATTGCTTATGCCCGTCAACAAAAGATTTGAACGGATCTCCCAGCTCGTCGATCATGTCCTCGCCGTGGAGTTCCCTGAGGTAGGCGAGCTCGCCGCAGAAGAGTTCGTCGAGAGTATTTTAGTGAGACAGCTCCGTGTTGCCCATATCGTGCTTGGGTCCGATGCGCGCTTTGGCAAGGGCCGCCGAGGCGACAGAGCTCTGCTCGAGCAGCTTGGGGCGCGCCTGGGGTTCTCTGTCGAGG
>CAZODX010000100.1:0-5727 GCA_964578715.1 uncultured Thermotogae bacterium
GGTGCTCTCTGATCCCAATTCTTTTTATTTGATGCGCCATGCGAGGAAGCCGCCCAGCCACGCGAGCCCTACGTATACGCTTGCCCCAACCGCGACACCCAGACTGACGGTGAAGAACTCTCCCAATGGGCTGGCCCACGCAGCCAAAACGTATACGGTGACTGCCATCAGCACCGACGCGCCGAGCATCTTGACCGTCCCAGCATCTGCAATACAAGTCATCCAAACGTTATGCGAGAGGCGCCGTTGCAGCGCAAAGAGCAACAAGAGCGCATTGGCCATGCCCGCCAGCGACGTCGCCAACGCTAGCCCTCCTACGCCGAATGGCCCCACGAGCGCATAGTCCAGCACAACATTCAGAAAGACAGTCACAGCCCCGACGATGAGCGGCGTGCGCGTCTCTTGGAGCGCATAGAACGCCCGCGTCAGCAGATACGCGAGCCCGTAGCCGATCAGCCCCGGCAGATAGTTTATTAAAGCATACACGGTCAAGGCCGTGTCTTCGGGCGTGAAGCTGCCGTGCTCAAAGAGCAACTGAACGATGGGCTTCGCAAGCGCAAAGAGCCCCGCCGTCGCAGGTAAAAGAATAAAAAGCGAAAACTGAGTGCTCTGGCGCAGCGTCTGTGTGAATACTTCTGTGTCTCTTTCGGCGGCGTGCGCCGCGAGCTTGGGCAAGAGCACACTGCCCACCGAGACGACAAACAACCCTAAGGGCAACTGAAAGAGCCTGACAGCGTACTGCAACGCCGAGATGCTCCCCTCGACCAAGTGCGACGCCAATTTATTGTCTACGATACTGTTGATCTGAAAGATCGCCAGCCCCACGACCGATGGCAGCATGAGCTTCACGAGCTTATGGAGATCTCTGTCGCGCAGGTCGAGCTGGGGACGATAACGCCAGCGCTCTCTCAGATAGGGCACCTGAAAGAGCAACTGTCCCAGCCCTCCTAGCAGCACTCCCACAGCGAGCGCATAGATCGGCTCGGTGAAAAAGCTCAGCAACCCAAACGCTGAGAAGATCACGCCGACATTAAAGAGCACCGGCGCGAACGCGGGCGCAAAGAATCTTTCGTAGCTGTTGAGCACGCCCATGAAGATCGCAGCAATCCCTACCAACGCGATAAACGGGAAGGTGATCTGGGTGAGCCGGATCGTCAGCTCAAGCTGCTCAGCCGAAAAGCCGTCGGCGAAGAAGGGCACGTAGACGGGCGCAAAGACCACGCCGAGCAAGACTAAGCCGGGGAAGAATATGAGCGCTGCGGTGACGACGATGTTGGCGAATCGTGCGGCTCTTTCTGGGCCGTCCTTGGTGAGGCGCTCGGTAAATATGGGGATGAACGCGCTGGAGAGCGCGCCCTCGGCGAGCAGTCTCCGTAACAGATGAGGGATCATGAACGCAATGAGATAAGCGTCATACGCGCGGCTTGCGCCGAAGAGATGGGCGATCACGACGTCGCGCACAAGCCCCAACACTCTGCTGAGCGCCGTCGAGCCGGAGATCACAAAAACGTTCTTGAGAAACGAGAGATCTCGGGTGGCTTGCTGCTCTCTCTGGTGGCTCAGTTCTGCGTTCATCGTTTCGGCACTAAGGCCAGCCCGGCGGCGATGGGCCGCTGGCCTCCGATCACTTGCGCGCTCGCGCCCTGACGAAAGAGCAGCGTGCTCGAGGAGCCGCCGTCCAGGGCTAACGCCGAGTGCGCTCCCAATGTTTGAACTAGGCTCGCGAGCGTGCGCAGATCTGTCCCGACGCTGCGCCCGTCTTTGAGGATCACAATGAAGAGCAGATCCCCTGATTCTGTCAGGGCGAGCACGCTGCGCGCGGCCTTCGCCGTAGCAAACTCTTGTGAGAATTTTTCGGCTCGTGCGTCGAGCACGATCTGGCCTTCTTGGAGTAACAGCGGGCCGGCGCTCACCGCTTCGCGCAAGAAGAGCGGTGCCGGGTCGAGCGCGTATGAGATTGTGACGCTCTCTCCCGGACGCAGCCCGCCCAGACGACTCCGAGCCGCCCCGGTCGCGACTAGAAGTGTCGATTCCCCGTCGGGCAAGACGAGGCCGTTCTCGCTCACGCTCACGACAAAGCCGTGGCGCAGCCGCACGGCTTTGATCGGGGCTTCGCTGCGGATGGGCAGCGCGTAGCGATCCGTATAGAGAAAGAGCCCGTCAGCAGACGGAGGACGATTCAGCCCATCAATTGCGACTGTTTGTCCGAGCACGGACGCTGAGAGTTTGAGTGTCGGCGCGAAAAAGTAGAGATCGTTAAAGAGCGAGATCGCCAGGGCGCCACGCCGCCCGTAGGGCGCACTGTGAATGACCCCGTCTTTCACGAGCAACCCGATGGGCAGCTGCGTCGCCGGGTCGAAGAAATTCGCGTTGATCGCGGCGAGAGCGCCGGGGGCCATCTTCTCTAACGGCTCCAGCGCGCCGATGCCGTCGCGCGGCAGCGTGACGATTAATCTATACTGATCTTTCCAATTCTGAATCGTGAGGTAGTGAATGCTCACCGGGCCGTCCACGGTGAGCGCCCGTGCTTGAGTATAGAGAATATTTTCGTTGAGATGCGTCTGGGACTCGATGCGGATGAGCGCCCTCGGCTCAGATGGGGGAGAGATTGTGCGCACCCAGACGACAAAGTTTTCAGATTCGAGGGCGGTCGCTTGGAGAGTTTGAGAAGCTTCTATCGGAAGATGGGCTTTGAGGGTGACGGGCGGCTCCGGGGTCAGTGTGATTGGGGAATCTGTCAGCGCGCTCACGGTGTGAAAGAAGCGCACCGTGACTATATTATTTTGCTTCTGGAGCTCAAACGGGACGCGCGCCGAGAGCGTGAAGAAGACCCCGCCGGAAGAGATGACGACCGAGAGCAAGCGCGCCGGCGTGCTGAAGAGATAATACGCTGCACCAAGCTTGAGAACTTTGATGCCCACTATCTGAGTGAGCTCTGTCAGAGAGATATAGAGCAGCGGGCCGCGCGCCACTAAATCTTCTGTTGAGATAATCGCAGACTGTCTTTGTCCCCAGCGCAGCGTCACGCGCTCGTAGCTGACCGTTGTCTCGGCGCCGAGCAGCCGCGCGAACTCTACCAAGGGCACAAACACCTGAGCGCCCTCGAATAAGACTTTGCTCTTGAGCGAGATCGGCTGATTGTTGAGAAAGAACTGAGGTGCTTGCGCCGACACCGCTTGAGCGCCGACGACAAGCACCAGTGCAAGAGCTGCACAAAGTCTGATTACCCGGCCGATGGTTCCTCCTCCACGTGGACGCGAATGCTCGCGGTGATGTCTTTGTAGAGCGAGATCTTCACAGTATGGACGCCCAGGGCTTCGATGGGCGTATCGAGTTCGATCTTGTCCTTGGGGATCTCGATGCCGAGCTTTTCTGAGATCTGTTGGGCGATCTCCTCGCGGCGCACGGAGCTGTAGAGCTTGCCGTCGTGGGCCTTGCGCTGGAAAGTCAGGGTGAATCCGTCGAGCTTCGCTTGGGCCGCGCGCGCCCACTCCTCGCGCTGCTTGAGCTCCAGCTCGCGCTTTTCGCGGAGCTTCTTGTACTGCGCGATGTTGTGCGGGGTAGGCAGCACCGCGAGCTTGCGCGGGAACAGATAATTTCTCGCGTAGCCGTCAGCGACCTTGACGATGTCCCCGGGCTCGCCTAACTTCTCGACGCTTTGGGTCAACAAGACTTCGATCATATGGGATTCCTCCTGGTGGGTACGTTGGGATTGCGCCCATTGTACCGACCAGATCGCCCGTTCGCAAGAGGGCGCTTGAGCACCCCCTCTGGTGTATAGTATAGTACATGGGGGTGGCTCGAAATGACCGATGTCCTCTCAGATTTAGGAAAGCGTACCCTGATCATGGGAATCTTGAATGTGACCCCGGACTCGTTCTCCGACGGGGGACGATTTTTGAGTGTGGAGAGCGCGCTGGCGCGGGCGCGCCAGCTCATCCGCGAAGGCGCAGATATTATAGATATCGGAGGAGAGTCGACGCGCCCAGGCGCCGAGCCCGTCCCCACCGAAGAAGAATTGCGCCGCGTCATCCCCGTTATTCGAGCGATCCGGCAAGAATCTTCGGTGCCCATCTCGATTGATACGTATAAAGCCGCCGTTGCTCAAGCAGCCCTTGAAGCGGGAGCAAATATTATTAATGACATCAGCGCGCTGCGCTTCGACCCACAGATGGCCAGAGTCGTCGCGGACGCGCGCGTCCCCGTCGTCTTGATGCATATGTTGGGCACCCCAAAGACGATGCAGCAGAACCCCGTCTATACGGACGTTGTGCGCGAGATCAAAGGGTTTTTAGCGGAGCGCATCGTGTTCGCGCGTGCTCACGGTATTGAGAAGATTATTATCGATCCGGGGATTGGTTTTGGCAAGACAGTTGAGCACAATGTCGAGATCTTGCGGAGGCTGAGCGAACTCAAAGAGCTGGGCTGTCCTATCTTAATCGGTACTTCCAGAAAATCGTTCATTGGGAAACTTGGGGGAACAGAAGAGAACCCTTTGCCCATCCCAGAGCGCCTGGAAGGAACCATCGCGAGCAACGTCATCGCGGTGCTCAACGGCGCGCAGATCGTGCGGGTGCACGACGTCGCAGCTATGAAGAAGGCATTGGCAATTGTCGACGCGGTGTGCTATGCTGGCAGAGAGCCCAAAGGGGGCGAAGTCTCATGGCGATCAATATAAAGAAGCTACGCGAGAT
The DNA here is from genome assembly GCA_964578715.1 of uncultured Thermotogae bacterium. GTDB lineage: Bacteria > Bipolaricaulota > Bipolaricaulia > RBG-16-55-9 > DRXL01 > JANXCC01. Next base: position 4,695 of record CAZODX010000100.1, read on the forward strand.
GGAAGGGAAGGCTGTCGCTGTTGATGAGCTCTATCACGTGACGGCCCCAGAGCAGCTGTTTACGGTGCGAGGGAGCGTCTCAGTACAAGGTCAAGCGACCCATCGGAAGCGCTCGATCTTTCTCGATGTGCGCATTCGCGCTATAGTAGTGCAGCAGTGCAGCCGATGCTTAGCTGATGTCGTCTCCCCGCTCGATTGGGAGGAGCATTTGGAGTTTCAGCCTGAAGAAGATGGTGAGTTCTTGGAGCGCGAGGCGTTCGCGTATAGCTTAGAGGAGACAGAACTGAGCTTGCAGCCGTATCTTGTGGGGCTCATCGAGAGCATGCTCGATCCCAAGCCCCTGTGCAAGCTAGACTGCAAGGGACTCTGCCCCATCTGTGGGCAAGATCTCAATTATGGAGAATGCGGGTGCGACCGACGACGCGAGGGCGATCCGCGCTTACAGATCTTAAAAGAGCTGTTGACGTAGTGCTATGCGCGTCTTGGGGATAGACCCTGGGCTAGCCACGACCGGCTATGCCGTGGTAGAGGCAAGCAATGGTCGCTTCCCGCGGGTCTTAGAAGCCGGCGTGATTCGTACTCCAGCCGATATGCCCTTGCCCCAACGATTGCATACGCTCTATGAAGACACACGGCACCTGCTCAGAGAGTACAAGCCTGATGCCCTCGCGATAGAAGAGCTCTTCTTCGCGCAGAACCGTACGACGGCGATGGCTGTCGCTCAGGCTCGTGGGGTTATCTTGCTCGCGGCGCACAAGCTTATCACAAGGAGCTACACGCCCTTGCAGATCAAGCTGCGCATTGCTGGCTACGGCCGCGCGAAGAAGCCCCAAATCCAAAAGATGATGAAGCAGCTCTTCAAACTGAAAGAGATCCCCAAGCCCGACGACGCCGCCGATGCGTTGGCCGTCGCGCTGTGCTATCTGCTTGAAATCCATAGCGCTATAAAACCCTGAATTTGCTTTTTTTTTTCAGCGAAAGTGCGCCCAGTGCGGCAAAGCGATCACCGCGTTGCCGTTCCAGCCCGACGGGA
>CAZODX010000101.1:0-4146 GCA_964578715.1 uncultured Thermotogae bacterium
AAGCTCTTTCTGGTTGATGCCGTGCTGCCCTCCCCCAGAGACGATCAGATTAAAAGAGTTCCAGAGCATCTGACGATAGGTGATAAGACAGATCTTGGGCAGCCCGGTCGTGCCCCCGGTGTGAATATATAAGTGTATCTCGTTCATGGACTTGGGGCGATTGACGGGCTTTGGGGGGGTCTTCAAGACGACGCGCTCGTACTGTGAGTTTGGAGAGCCAAAAGCGATCGTGGTCTTGACGGAGTTGGGGAATTCGAGCTTCTCGACCAAGGACTGAAAGTGTTCTTCGTAGAAGAACGCTTTGGGCTGGATGCGCGACAAGAGATGATTGAGCTCTGGAGCGCCCAGTCTGTAACTGAGCGGAGCTAAGATCAGTCCAATCTTGCCCGTGGCGAAATAGAGATCAATGGGCTCGACGCGATTGCGAGAGATAAACGAGATGACATCACCCTTGCGCAAGCCCAGCTGTTCTATCAGATATGTGCCGACGCGATTGGCGCGCTCGTCAAGTTCAGCGTAGGTGAAACGCCGATTGTCGGTAGCGTCGTAGAGGGCTTCGCGCGTTGGGGTGAGCAGAGCGCGTCGTCCCGACCAATCACCGACCCACGAGAGCTCATAATCACGCATGGGAAGAGCCCCCTTTCAGAAAGTCTTTAATAATGTTATTGACTTCGTGTGCGCGCTCGACCACGAAGAGATGGCCTGCCCCTGGAAAGGTCACTAGAAGGGCGTTGGGAAGTTTCGCTGCTAAGAGTCGGCTGTTCTCGGCGGGCACAACGCGGTCAGCCTCGCCGGCCATGATGAGCACCGGCATAGTGAGCTTGTGCAGATGGGGCTCACTGTTGAAATTTAGCGGGGCCATGAACTGGCGCAGGTACGCATAGCGCGGCTGGGGATGGCGGCGCATTCTCTCTGTCAGCTGCGCGATCTCCTCAGAATGCTTTGCCAAATACTCCGGGGAGAACGCCAGCTCCAACCCCCGTTGAAAGGTCTCTTTCCCCGCGCCAAAGGCCATAAACTGCAAGACTTCGCCCTCGGGCAAGATCATAGTGGGCCCGCCATGCGACGTCGAGCACAGAATTAATTTATGAATTATTTCTGGGTGATCGAGCGCAAGCTGCTGCGCGATAAATCCCCCTAGAGAGATCCCTAAGACATGAGCGCGCTCGACCTTAAGGGCGCGCAAGAGCTCATACGCATCGCTCGCTAAGAGCGAGACAGTGTACTCGCTGTCGGGTTTGTCGGAGCGTCCGGCTCCGCGATTGTCAAACGCAATGAGATAAAAATCTTTAGAGAGCTCAGGGATCTGCTTGGCCCACAACCATGTGCCGTAGCCGATCCCGGCGATCAACAGCAGGGCTTCCCCCTGACCATAGGTCTCATAGTAGAGCCTGATGCCGTTCACATGCACTGTAGGCATGATATGCTGACAGATGGTTCACCTCTCATATTATGGGTGCTCTTGAGCGTCGTTGTCAAGTGGGAGCAGGCCGTGAAGGATGAAGTCCATCATGCTCTCAAAGACAGAATCTGGGACGGCTTGCTGCTCCCAGAGGGCCCAGCGTATCCCGATGAAGTGCCCGATCCCCATGAGAGCATAAGCAAGGGTTTCGGGGTCGAGCGTACGGATCTGTCCGACTGCCATCGCGTGCTCGAGGGCGGGGATATATCCTTGGGCAAGTCGTTCGTAATACCAACGGCCGGCAGTGTTCTTCGGGGAGCCGATGAACTCCGCTTCCCGCACGATACGATACGCTTGCGGGTGATCTTTGATAAACTGAAAGAAAGCGCGAAAACCCGCGCGCTCGATCTGGCGTCGATCGCACAATCCCGCAATGGCCGTTCGTATGTGATCTCTGAGTTGGTGATTGATCTCCCGAACGAGCTCGATGAAGATCGCTTCTTTGCTGGAAAAGTACGTATAGAACGTGCCATGAGCAACGCCTGCGCGTCGCGTGATGTCGACGATTTGGGCTTCATAGAAGCCCTTCTGGCCGAACTCTATTTCTGCAGCTTCGAGCAGGCGTGCTCGCGTGCGTTGCCCTTGTGAACGCGCCACGCGCTGCTCCGGTGGCTGGGAAGAGATTCTCTGCGTAGCAGGAGCGATTGGTTGCTCCGTGCTGATGCCATGAGCGATCAACTCTTCCAAAGTCTGCAAGGCGTGCGGCGGCAGTCCACGCCCCCAAAAGATATAGCGCAGCGCGATAAACTCAGTCATCCCGATCACCGCGAACGCGACGGTCTCCGGGTCGAGACGACGAAGGTGCTGGAGAATCTCCTGATAGAAGCGAGCTAGCTGGCCATATAACTGCTTGGGCAAATCGGTGTGAATGAACTCGGCCTCGCGGAAGACTCGATAGAGCGCGGTCTGGGCGCTGATGAACTCAAGATGGGCTTTCAGGGCTGCTTGGAGTTGTGCAAGCGCCGGCGCAGTTGGAGCCACACTCTCATGCAGGCGCGCTTGGAGCTGTTTAGCCATGCGCTCGATGAGCGTGAGAAAGAGCTGTTCTTTATCGGGAAAGTACTGATAGAACGTGCCGTTGGCGACGCGGCTGCGCCGGCAGATCTCGGCGACGGAAGCCTGACGAAAGCCACGTTGCCCGAAGATCTGTGCGCCGGCGTGCAGCAGGGCTTCGTAGGTCGCGGTGCCGCGCTCGGTTGCTGGAGCACGTCTTGTTCGTATCGTATTCATTGCTTGCATTTATGCTACGGCGCTTCGGTGACGACGTCAAGTAGCCCTAGCATGAGGGCACTATTTTGTTTAGAATAACACTTTAAGAAAACCCAAAGATTGTGAAGGAGGAGTCGTATGCGCGCTCGGAAAGTCTTCGCTGTCGTGCTCGTCTTGGCCCTGTCGGCCGTCGCGTTTAGCTACTCGTTGATCTCACAAGAAGCCCCAACCAAAGGCCCCATCGAGTCGTTCGTCGCCGAGATGAAAGCGATCCCGGGATTCTTTAATGCGTATCTCAAGAAGGACGGCACGCTCTATCTCGAGGTCACCCAGGAGCACTTCGGGAAAGATTTTTTAGTCGTCGTCCAGATGGCCCGCGGCATCGGGGAGTCGTTCTTGCTCACGGGGTACCCACTCGATTCGGATCTGCTGCAATTTCGGTTCCGCAACGACAAGATCGAGCTGCTCACGCGCAACCCGTACTTTCGCGCTGCAGCAGGCACACCCCTGGAGAAGATGGTGCAATTGGGCTTTCGCGACTCCGTGCGCCGCTCGTTCCCCATCGTCGCCCGCGATGACGCCGCCGGGCGCTTCTTGATCGACGCGACGGGGCTGTTCGTCTCCGATTGGCCCAACTTGGCAGACTATCTGCCCGCGATCTTTCGCACGGGCTTCCGGCTCGATCCCTCTCGGTCGACGATCTCGTCCGTGAAGGGCTTTCCCAGAAATGTCGAGATCGAAGCCGATCTGACGTTCGCGGCTTTAGCACCCCTGACGGACGTCCCAGAGAGAGTCTTTGCGATTCTGCCCGATGAGAAGACGTTGCCCATCGCGCTCCACTACAGCGTGCTGGCGCTCCCCGAAGAGCCGATGAAACCCAGACTCGCCGATGACCGTGTGGGCTACTTCGTCACGACGTATAAAGACTACGAGCGCCAGACAGAACCGACGAACACCGTGCGCGTTATCAATCGCTGGCGCTTGGAGAAGAAAGACCCCTACGCCCCACTATCAGAACCGATCAAGCCCATTATCTTCTATCTTGAAAACACGATCCCCAAGGAGTTCCGGCCGTACATTAAAGAAGGGGTCGAAGCGTGGAACAAAGCATTTGAAGCCGCAGGCTTCAAGAACGCGATCATCGCGCTCGATCAGCCCGACGACCCCACCTGGGACCCCGGCGACGCCCGGTACTCGACGATCCGCTGGATGCCCTCGGTCTCGTCAGTCTTTGCTATCGGTCCGTCTGACGTAGATCCCCGCTCCGGCGAGATTTTGAACGCTGACATTCTCTTCACTGCCGACTGGGTGCGCTCGCTCACCAATGAATACGTGCGCATGGTCGACGGACCTATGGCGTTCCTTGAAGAAGAGATGAAAGCTCTCGAAGTCGCGCAGGCCCTCAACCCCAACGACGTGAGCAAGCTCTGTGCCTACGAAGCGGGCATGGCTCCCCATCTGGCGCTCTTGAATAT
>CAZODX010000101.1:4156-5711 GCA_964578715.1 uncultured Thermotogae bacterium
CTTGAATATGACGCTCGCCGCCGATGGACTGGCCAGCCCCAACGGCCCAATACCCCTAGAGTACATCGGGGCGGCCTTGCGTGAGACCACTATGCACGAAGTCGGCCACGCCCTGGGACTAAGACATAACTTCAAGGCGAGCTTTGCGACCCCGTTTGAGAAGCTGCACGATGTCGACTACACCAAAGAGTACGGCATTACTGCGTCGGTGATGGACTATAATCCCCCCAACATCGCTGCCGACCGCGAGCATCAGGGCGAATATTACAATTCGACCGTTGGGCCCTATGATATCTGGGCGATCCAGTGGGGCTACAAGCCCGTGGGCAACGAGACGCTCCAGCCGCACCCAGACCTCCAAGCGATCGCCCAGCAGCACGGCGAGCGCGAGCATCTCTACGGCACCGACGAGGACGCCTGGGATTACCCATACGCCCTCGATCCCGCGATCACCCAATGGGATCTGAGCGACGATCCCATCGCGTACTACACGGATCTTCAGAAGCTTGTTGAGCGGCTGTGGCCGGGATTGGAAGACAGGGTGATCGCCGAGGACGCTGAGTACTGGCCGCTGCGCAGTGCTGTCAATGTCTTGCTCTATCAGCAGATGCGCGGCTATATGACGGCTGTGAAAGCCCTTGGGGGCATGGAAGTCACGCGCGCACACAAGGGCGATGTGCTCACGCCCCTCAAAGTTTTATCTGCTGAGCGTCAGCGCGAGGCGCTGCGCTTCGTGCTGGGAGCGTTCAGCCCAGAGATTCCGAAGCGTTTTCCCAAACACTTGTTAGATAAGATGCCCCGTGAGCGCTGGTGGGACTGGGCTTCCAGCTGGAGCGTGGGCCAGCGCTTCCACTTCCCCATTCATGACTCGATCACGGCGATGCGGGCTTCGGTGTTGACGGCTGCGTTCTGGCCGGAGCGCCTCTTGCGCATTCGCGACAACGCCTATCGCTCCGATGAAGCCAATCCGTACACGCTCGCCGAGCACTTTATGAGCTTCACCGATGCTATCTGGGCCGATGTGCTCAGCAAGAGAGCGCCCACGGACTCGTTCCAGAGGGCGATCCAGAGTGTTCACGTTGACCAACTGATCGCATTGGCTACTGAGAAGGCACCGGAGCGCGTCAGCGATGCCGTCGCCATGGCATACTCGGAATTAGTGCGCATCGATAGAGCCATCAGTGATCTCTTAGTCGAAGGCGTCAAGGACCCACAAGCGCAAGCTCACTTGATAGAGATCCGCCATCGCATCCGGGAGGTCATCGATACAGAGCAATAGAAGCCAAAGATCGTTGTGCACCCAAGGGGAGATTTGACAAACGCTCAAGAATGTGCTATAGTAATGTTGCTGTAGACTTGTCGCGTGGTCACACCGGTCAAGTCCTACCCTTCGACACATGACGGTGCCGGGGCGCAAAGTCCCTGATGCACAAGAGCGTGATCGAGACGGGAATCCGACAGCAGAAAGGGGTTTTGCAGATGGTAACCGGCAAAGTCAAGTGGTTCAACGACGCCAAGGGTTACGGCTTTATCCAACAGGATAACGGCGGCCCGG
>CAZODX010000102.1:0-5641 GCA_964578715.1 uncultured Thermotogae bacterium
GATCCGGCGACACCCCAAACTGCGCCAACCGCTGCGCAAACCACTCCGCTTGCCCGGTCCCCGGCACCCACACGAGCGTGCCGTCCATGTCGAAAAAGATCACTCTTACGTGCATAGGGTGCTATCGTACGCGATCCGGGGGCGCGCGTCAAGGGCTTGCACGCGCCCGCGCTCTCGGCTAAGATACACTCACTATGAGTTTGAATATCTCGCAGATTGCCATCCCCAATCCGTATTTTGAAAGCCCAACCAATGCCTTCTTGATCCAAAGCGCGCAGAGCCCTCCTGTGCTCATCGATACCGGAATCGGCACTGAAGCATCTCTCAATATACTGCGTCGCGAGCTGGCACAGCACAACTGCTCGCTGGAAGATATTGCTGCTGTTCTCTTGACCCATAAGCATATCGATCACAGTGGGCTGGCTCGCGCCATCCACGATGAGTCCGGCGCCGCTGTTTACGTCCATAGCGACGATTGGGCAGAGGTGGCTCTCTTTGAGGAGCGCCACGAGACAGTCTCCCAGCTCTACTTGGAGGCGATGCGTCGCTGGGGCATCCCTGAAGAGATCATCCTCCAAGTGGGGCACTTCCGTGCGCGGTTTGCTGGACTGGGGCGTTCCGTCCCAACGGCACAGAAGATTGAAGACGGCCAAATATTGCGGTTCGGTGAGCTAGAATTTCGCGTCGTGCACACCCCCGGCCACACCCAAGGTTCAGTCTGTTTTCTGTTGGGCGAAAAACTCTTCACCGGGGATCATCTCCTGCCGACGTACACGTCTAACGTCGGCGCGACCGACGTCACCACCGGGGGCCATCTGGAGAAGTTTCTCGCCTCGCTCCGGAGAATTTTGGCATTGCCCAACGTCGAGCGCTTCGAGGTCTATCCCGGACACGGCAGCCCGTGGACCGATCCGCGCCCGCGCATCGCAAAGATCTTGAAGCACCACGATGAGCGGGCTGAGCGTATTCTGAAGATCTTGAGCGACGGCTGGGCGTATACGGCGTTTGAGATCGCACAGAAGCTCTTCGGTCGGCTCAAAGACTATCACGTGCTGCTGGGAGCTGGGGAGGTGTACGCCCATCTTGAGGTGTTAGAGCATCAGGGGCGCGTGCGGCAGAGCGAGCCGCATCGCTTCCAGATTGTCTTATGAAGACCGTGACGCTGTACACAAAGCCGGGCTGCCTGCTCTGTGCCGAGGCCGAGCACAAGCTGCGTGCGCTCCAACTCGAGATCGCGTTCGAGCTTATACTCTGCGACATCACCCAAGACCCACAGCTCATGGCGCAGTATCAATATGATATCCCCGTTGTGATGTGTGAGGGGAGCGAGCTCTGTCGCCATCGCGTCGATGTAGAGCGCGTGCGTCGCGCCCTGGCGGCATGACGACAAGAAGATTCTGCGCTACAATAGGGGCTATCATAGTCTAGAAGGGGGCCGATGACGATGATGCGAACCCGCGTGCTTGGTGTGGTTGTGCTGCTGGTCTGTGCTGTGCTCCTGTCGGCACACGCGACGATCACCGCGCGCTTTAGTGATCTCTCGCTGAGACCAGAAGAGAAGGTCGAATACGATTTCACTCCGACGACTACAGGCGAGGTCGTCCTGAAATTGGCGCTGCGCCCTACGTCGGTGACTATGCGGGTGCAGCTCTTCTTGGAGAAGAGCCTTGTTGTCGATCAGATGGGCTCAGGGACTCATACGGCCAAAGCTGAGGTCTCCGACGCCGAGGTCGGGCGCCCGTGGCACTTGGTCGTGACCAACCTCAGCCAACAGACGGCCGAAGGGCGCTTGGAGCTCACGTACCCACGACGCTTCTGTAAGGAGATCTCTGGGCAATATCGCATCAAAGTGAGCTATGAAGTGGGCACGGAGTTGGAAGATCTGCATTGTCAGCAGCTCTATGGGGTCTTGCGTTCGCTGCCCGTTGAGCACCTCAAGCGCCTGCGGGAGATCCGCGCTCGGGAGCCGGATTTTCTCTATGGGCAGTACTTTCCGCCCAGCTTGATAGAGCTCCCCGGACTGCGCGCAAGCCGCACATTTACTCTCGTCACCTATCACGAGCTGGGGCACCTGGTGCACTTTACGCGCTCGACGACCGATCAAGAGACACGCTGGGAAAAGCTTTTCCATGAGTCTGGGCGCGACCCCGATAACTTCGCGCGCGACCCCATCGACCGCTCGCTCTATGCCATGACCAATCAATACGAAGACTTCGCCGTGACGTATTCAGCGTATATCGCCGAGAGCCAACTCTATATAAACGAAGCCCTCACGCGCAGCCAGCGCAGCAAACCCTTGCTCTTGCAGAAGTTCAAGCTGATCATCGAGTACTTCCGGCATCAAGAAGGCGACCAACCGAGGGTCTATATCTATCGTGTTGGGACGGAAGTCCCGATCCCAACAGTCTATCGCGCTTCGGTGCCGTTGACGGCAGATAACTTGCCGGACTTCAGTGGGCCCATCGTCTGGGAGTCCTTTTAGGGCATGGGAGCAGCCGTATTGAGCGCCGTCTCGGCGATATTGACAGAATAGTCTTTGACGCGCCCAATGCTGTCAAAGGCGATCCCGATAAGCTGAGCCTCTTGGGGAGCGAGATCCCACAAGAGCTTGACGGCTTTCATCAGGCGCTCTTCAACCCCTGAAGCCTTGTCGATCACGTGGCTGGCGAGGTCTGGATCGGGCAAGCGAAATGCTTCCACGGACTCTTTCATGAGGCCTGCCACGCTCTCGCCACCCTTGCGTAGGGCCTCAGCGACCTTAGCCGGAGGAGAAGCCTTGATGACTGTAGTCACATGAGCGATCTTCACCGCGTGATCGGCGACGCGCTCCAGCTGTCGTGCCACCGTATGAATATCGAAGAGCTTAACGCGACTGATACCCAATGCTTCTTCTGCGAGCAGGTCGCGCAGTACAATGCGAAATTGCCTGTAGAGCATTAAGTACAGCCGGTCGACGTCCTCGTCGCGCGCGGCGATGTCGTGGGCGAGCTCGGCATCGTGGTCGGCGAGCGCGCGGACGGCATCGGTGAACATGTCGTGCACCATCAAGAAGATGCGATCCAACGTTTTGGGCGCGGAGAGCTCCACAAGATTGAGCAGATTGTGGATGACGATCGAATCGCGCGACTCTTCCATGATCTCCGGGCCGATGAGCGCTTGCGTGATCCTGCGGATCGTCTGGCGCTGCTCCGGGGTGATGCGCTCGCCTCGGACTTCGATAATGTCAAATCCTGCGACGTACATGGAGATGAAGGCGCGCATGAGGGTATCGCCGGTCTTGGCGTCGATCTGCAAGACACCGCGGCTGGGCTGGGAATTGCGATGGGGGCGTAAGATTAAGAGATCGGGGCCGTGAGGATGGAGCTCGATTTCCGCGCCGGCGTGGAGCCTTTGCGCTTCGGCCCAGTCTTTGGGCAGGGTGACCATGAACGTCGCGCCCCCCGTAATTTGCACTCGTCGCGTCTCCATAGTCCCTCCCGTCTATCGTGATTGGTGCGTATTGTAATATATAGCTATATAGATTGTCAAGTGCGGCCTTGACAGGGAGAGGGAGATGGGCTATACTAAAAATGAAAATATTTTTCAATAAGATGACTATGAACAATCTTACGAAGGCATGGGAAGATCGGCTGAAGGGCGCAGGCTACCGGCTCACCAAGCCGCGCCGCGCAGTGCTGGAGACGCTTGCGTCGAGTTCAACCCATCTGACTCCGGAGGAGCTCTACCGTCAAGCGCGGCGGCGCTACAGAAAGATCGGGCTGGTCACGGTCTATCGCACTTTGGGGCTCTTGGAGCGCTTGGGCTTGGTGCAGCGCGTCCATGCGGAGGCGGGCTGTCACAGCTTTGCTGTGGTACGCTCCCACGAGGGCCATCACCATCAGTTGATTTGTCGTGGCTGCGGCCGCGTGGAGGAGTTCCCTGACTGTGCGCTCGACGGGGTGCTGGCAGGGCTCCAAAAGCGCACAGGGTTTATTATCGAATCCCATCATGTGGAGGTGATCGGCCGATGTGCCAAGTGCCAATAGAAAGAAGGAGGAGATCCCCATGAAGAAGGTTGCTGTCGTAGTTGCGTTGCTCGCAGCTTTGGTAGCTTTTGGCGGCACAGCGCAGCCCAAGCTCAAGGTGGTCGCAAGCTTCTATATCCCCTATGAGTTCACCAAGAACGTCGGAGGAGATCGGGTCGAGGTCAAAAATCTCGTTCCGGCGGGCGCAGAGCCCCATGACTTCGAGCCATCTCCCGCAGATATTCGAGCGATTGAAGAAGCTCAGGTCTTTGTCTATAACGGGGCGTCCATGGAATCATGGGTCGAGCGCGTGCTCTCCGTCGTGCGCAATCGCGACAAGCTCGTCGTGATCGAGGCGACGAAGGGGCTGCCCCTGCGCAAGGCCGAGGGCGAAGAGCTCGAGTTCGATCCGCACGTCTGGACAGATCCGATCCTAGCCAAAGAGATGGTGAAGAATATCCGAGATGGCTTGATCGTCGCCGACGGCGCTGGAAGCTCGGCCTACACCGAGAACGCCAAGAGCTACAGCGCCAAGCTCGATGCGCTTGATACTCAGATTCGCGCGGGCTTGAGAGCGTGTCGGCTGAGGGAGTTTATCATCTCGCATAGATTTATGGACTACTTCGCAGCTCGTTACGGTCTGACGGCGCACGCTTTGTCTGGGCTGGAACCCAGCGAGCCCACACCCCAGCGCCTCGCCGAGCTGATCCGACTCGGCAGAGAGAAAAGCATTAAATATATCTTCGCCGAGAGAGCGGATGCGCTCAAGGCGCTGGAGGTGCTGGCGCGCGAGCTGGGCGCGCAGATTCTCACGCTCAACACAGGGCATAGCGTCAGCGAAGAAGAAGAGCGAGCCGGGAAGAATTATCTTGTGCTCATGGAGGAGAATCTGAAAAATCTCAGAATCGGCTTGGAGTGCTCATGAGCGAGTCTGTTATTGAGATCGAGCATCTCTGGTTTAGTTACGGCGCCGAGCCGGTGCTCGAGGACATCTCGCTCACTGTGGAGCGGGGGGACATAGTTGGGTTGATCGGCCCCAACGGCTCCGGCAAGACGACGTTGCTGAAAGTGATCTTGGGGCTACTGCAACCCCAACGAGGGCAGATTCGAATCTTCGGGCAGGAGCTTGCACACTTTCGCGACCGATCGCGGATCGGCTATGTGCGCCAGCGCAGCTGGGACTTTGAGCGCAATTTCCCAGCTTCGGTTGAAGAGATCGTGCGGATGGGGCGGGTGCCGCGCCTGAGCCGATGGCGCATCTGGAGCCGCGCCGACAGCGATGCCGTCACGCGGGCGCTGCGCGCTGTGCACATGGAAGAGCTGCGCCACCGCCCTATCAGCGAGCTCTCTGGGGGACAACAGCAGCGGGTCTTTCTCGCGCGCGTCCTATCCCAAGAGCCGGAACTCTTACTGCTCGACGAGCCTACGGCTGCCGTCGATCCCCAGATCGAGGCTGAGTTCTACGAGCTCCTAGGCAGGCTCAATCGTGAGCAGGGCTTGACCATCGTCTTGGTCTCCCACGACATCGAAGCGATTGTGACCCAAGTGACGAAGATCGCGTGCTTAAACAGAAAATTGCTGTTCTACGGAACGCCTCAAGAGTGCGTAGCGAGCGATCTGCTTGAGCGGGTCTACGC
>CAZODX010000103.1:0-5592 GCA_964578715.1 uncultured Thermotogae bacterium
TGGCTGGGCAGCTATCTTGATCTTCCAACTGCTCGGCGGCCATCCACCTCCGTATAGCTCGCTTGCTGAGATAATCCCCCCTGCTCTTGCTTACGTAGGCTATACAACCACAAATACTATGCTCGTCTCCGGGATTCTCACCCTGACCCAACGCATCAAATTCACCAAGCTTGTGATCTTCAAGATGCGCACCCTCCCCTTCCAAGTCTTGGCCATCGGCGTCATCTCGATCTTGACTGCCGTCGTCTACACCCAAGCCCCCTGGCAGACCCTTCTCGTGCTCATCCCCGCCGTCGGCGTCCATATCACGCTACGTAGCTACTCCAAGCTCCGCAGAGAAACCCAACGCACCCTCGAAACCATCGTCCACATGCTCCACGAACATGACCCCTACACCGCCGAACACTCCGAAGAAGTCGCAGACTTGGCAGAAAAGATCGCGCGCGAGATGGAACTCCCCGAAGACCAGATCGAGACCATCCGCACCGCCGCACGCGTCCACGACATCGGTAAGGTCGCTATCCCCGACTCGATCCTCAATAAGCACGGCCCACTCGATGACTCCGAACGCCAACTCATCAACAAGCACACGATCATCGGCTTCGATCTCTTAAAGAATTTGGAGATGTACAGCGAGGCCGCGCAGCTCGTCAAGTACGAGCACGAGCGCTGGGACGGCACCGGGTATCCTGACGGCCTCAAGGGTGAGCAGATTCCCCTTGGCGCCCGGATCATTCACGTCGCCGATGTCTATCACGCCCTCACCAGCGACCGGCCCTATCGCGAATCCCAAGGGCTGCCCCGACACTACGAGCCCGCCGAGGCCGTGCGCATCATCCAAAGCCAGAGCGGCCGCCAGTTCGACCCCAAGGTCGTCGAGGCGTTAGTCCGCGTCATCTCCGACGAACTGAAAGAACCCCTATGGTTCTCCTCTGGGCGCTTCTCCTAGGGCTTCTTATCGGGCTTATACGCCATCGAAGCCTCGCGCATCTGGCACGCTTGAATCTGCGCGCGGGCTGGCTGGTGCTCTGTGCGATGCTCTTGCAGATGCTGATCCTGCCCTTGGGCCAGGGGGCAAAGCCCCTTGTCACCTGGGGGATGGAGTATCTCCATATTGGGTCGTATCTGCTCTTGCTGCTCTTTGTTGGGATCAACTATCGCGAGCGGGCGCTGTGGGTGATGGCCCTGGGGATGCTCTCGAATTTTCTCGTGATTACAGTGAACGGCGGGCACATGCCGGCATCCCTAGACGCGCTGCGGGCTGCCGGAAGAGCCGCAACGGTCGAAGCATTGCTGGCCGATGGAGTCTCGGGCAACGTGATGCTCATGGGCGAGGCGACGAAGCTCAATTTTTTAGGGGATATCTTCTGGCTCCCCAGTTGGGTGCCTTGGGCAAACGCGTTCAGCATTGGGGATCTCTTGTTGGGTGTGGGCGTGATCTGGCTGCTGGCCAAAAAGCCTGACGGCTGAAGCTGGCTTTACAAAGGCCCCTTTTGCTTGGGCGGCACGGCGCACGGTCCAGACAAAGTCTGGTGCTCTGGGCAGTCTACTCTCAGATCGCTCTCGGCCAAGGGCTTGTCCATCAGCGCGCAGTGGTGCGGCGCTGGGGAATCTCTGTGGACGTTGGGGCGGAAGAACCGACACGTCAGACAGATCCGCGCGACGGTGATGATCCCTGCCCGATAGAGCGATTCAATGAGCCTGAGCAAGAATTTCAGGGCTTGTTCTTTCTCTTCAGGAGAAAAATTCTGAAGCTGCTCTTGCAGAGCGTCGCTCCAGTGCGAGAGCTTTTGGGCCTGGCGGCGGCCCTGGGCGGTGAGCCGCAGCGTCTGGACGCGGCGATCTTCCGGGCACGATGTACGGGTGAGCAGGCCCTTCGCTTCGAGTGCCGCCACAGCGTCGCTCATCGTCGCGGGGGTGAGACTGAATTCTTGAGCGAGCTGCCCCACGCGACAGAGCTCTTCCGCGTGCGAGTTGAGATAAATAAGAGTCTGAATTTGAATGGGGCTGAGGCGGCTCGCGCTGGCCTCCTCCCATAAGAGAGTCTTGAGCACATGCGCGAGCCGCTCCAATGCTGCGATGATCTTTTCGTCAAGTTCGCTCATTCAGAAATCCCCGTCTTTGGCATAGGGGTAGCTCCACAGCGCGACTTGGAGCGTCACCGCCTTGAACCACGCTTGGTGCATTTTATCAACTTCGTCAGGGCTGTGCCCCTTCTTCGCCAAGAAGGGCTTGATCGTCGCCGTGATGGGATAGATAAACGCAATCAAATAGCGCAGCGGGATGTTTGGCACCGAGCTCACGTTGTCGGTCTTATTTTTCTTCGTGCGATGATGTCTCAGCCCGATCTCGTGTTGGTAGTTGAGCCACGTCTGATCATACGGGCGAGTGCACGTATCTAAGATCCATTGGCCGAAGCGCTTGCGCACGGCAGCGAGATAGTTCGCATCGGGCTTGCCGTCGGGCCCGGAGAAGTAGTAGACCAGATGGGGATGCGACCCCACGAAGCCGTACCAAAGATCCAATACGGCGTCTATCTGGTCTTTGAGGACTTCGCCGGCCATCTTCAGATACTTCTCGTCTTCGGCGCTGAAGAGCACGGCCTGCTTGAGCTCGTTGAGCTCTTTCATGGTGACGGGCGACTGGGGCACGCTGCCGTAGGTGTAGCCGGGTATAGCGACTGCCATAGCAATCCCTCCTGTGATCTGTGATAGTTAGGACTCCTAATTATATGGCCGTAGGGTCATGCTGTCAAGTTTATAGCGGCTCGATTGAACATCCTTGCAAATCATACAAATTGCCCGTTTCGTATTCTCCGGCGTGCTCCGCGGCCTGGAAGAAGCCCCAGCAGTGTGCTTGCTTGGGCCACGTCAAGTAGGGAAGACCACGCTTGCGCTTGCCGTCGCCGAGCAACGCCGGTCTATCTATCTGGACTTGGAGTCCGAACAAGACCGCGCCAAGCTCCATGATCCCGAAGCATATCTTGCTGAGCATCTCGACAAGCTTGTGATCCTAGATGAGCTTCACCGTATGCCGGGGCTCTTCCCTATACTGTGGGTCATGCTCGCCCATCGCCAAGGGGCACCTCTCAATCTCTCAGAGTTTGCCCGCAGCCTTGGCATGGACGTTCGCACGGTGCATCGCTACCTGGACTTACTTGTAGACCTGATGCTGGTGCGGCGCCTGCCCCCCTGGCAGGCCACCGTGGCGAAGCGGCTGATGAAAAGCCCGCGTCTGTATATTCGTGACAGCGGGCTGGTGCACGCGCTCTTAGGGATCAGGGATCGAGAAGAGCTGTTGGCTCATCCCATTGCCGGAGCAAGTTGGGAGGGGTTTGTCATCGAGAATCTTGCCGCCAGCGCGCCAGAGGGCACAGAGCTGTATTTCTATCGCACCAGTGGCGGGGCAGAGATCGATCTCTTGCTCATCTTGCCGGCGGGAGAGCTGTGGGCGGTGGAGATCAAGCGCAGTCTGGCTCCGCGTCCCGATAGGGGTTTTTCTGTAGCGTGTCAAGACGTTCACCCCACGCGACGATGGGTGATCTATCCCGGAGAGGAGCGCTTCCCTCTAGACAATGCTACAGAAGCGATTAGCCTCAAGGACCTGGCATCATGGGCCGCGAAGTCTTGGGGAAGTGCTGCTGGATGAACCGCTGGAACGCTTCGCCGGTGGGGCGCAAGCTGCCGTCGCGATTGATCAAGCCGCGAGCTTGTGGCCCATCTTGAGCAAACCAAATCGCTATGGGCAGGCGCAGTTCGACGATCATGCTCATAATCGCCCATGTCTGATTGGGGTCATCAGTCAACTGCCCGACTTCGTTGGTGAGCACTGGCAGCCCCGTCTGTTCGTGCAGATACGCTACAGCTTCTCCTAGCGCGCCTGGGTCGGCGATGTACCAGTGAAAGTTCACATAGTCTATCCCTGCGGTCTTATAGATTGCGAGCAAGCGCTTTCCCTTCTCAAGCTGCTCGCGGGCCCGCGGCGAATCCACCAACTGCTGCTGTTCCGGCGTGAACGCCCGCCTCAGAAAATCCTGAGCGCGCGCGTGATCTCCGATTTCTAGATAGTGATGATAGACGAGCAGTGCGACGAGGGCGCTGACCAAGCCCCCGTTGGTGCAGGGGACGCCCCGCTGGTGGGCGACTGCGCAAGCCGCTTGCAGCTCAGCTCCGTACTGTTCTGGTGTGCCCGTGTAAAAGAGCGCCGAGTTCTCTTCGTTCTCGACGACCAGCACCTCAGGGCGATACCGAGCGAGGACGCTTCTGAGCGTGCTGCGATAGGTTGCAAGATCGCTGGGGGGCGTCGTCGGCCCGGGCCCGTTGGCGCGCACGGTGAGCACGAGCTTCAACCCGGCGCTCATGACTGCGTCGCACGCCGGACAGCTCCCGTTCCAGCGGTCGAGAAAGAGCGATTCAGAACGGAAATAGACAGCGCCCAGCGTCTGAGCTACTTCCACCCGCAGAGACAGCGCCATTGGCCCGGTGAGCATGACCCCGAAGGGATTTTCTTGACTCAGATTCAAGCTCAGCAAGCCAAGCGGCAGCGCAGCAGCGATGAAGATCTTCATGGCAACCTCATTTCAGATACTGCTCAAAGAAATCCCCCATCATTTGAGTCAGCTCTTGGCGCGTCGGGCTGATCGGCCCGCCCACGGGAGCAAAGCCGTGCCCAGCGTTCTTCACGATTACTAACGTTACTGGCACGTTTGCCGCTTGCAGCTTCTCGTAAAAGATCTGGGACTGGCTCACGGGAACGAGGGTATCGCGCTCGCCGTGGAGAATCAAGAACGGCGGATCGTCCGAAGAGACCCACGTGACCGGGCTGGCCCGCTTGAGCGTCTCGGAGTTGCGATCCGATGTGCCGAAGACCTGCTCCATCAGTCTGGGATTCGCCCCCTCAAAGAGCACGGTTAAATCCGTCGGGCCGAACATATCGACGACAGCTTGGACCCGACTCGATTGATCAAGATACTGCCCGACCTCCCAGCCCGCTGTTTCATCGGCAGTACCCAGGAGCGCCACCAAGTGCCCGCCGGCGCTGCCGCCCCATGCGCCAATCTTGTCAGGATTGATATTGTATCGCTCGGCGTTGGCTCTTAAGAATCTCACAGCACACTTGACGTCTTCGATCATCGCGGGGAACTTATAGCGCGGCGCTAAGCGATAATTGACGGCGGCGATGAGATATCCGCGCGCGAGCAGTCTGGGAATATCTTGAACGCCGGAGCGTTTGTCGCCGCCGGTCCAGCCGCCGCCGTGCACGTAGAGCAACGCCGGAGTCGGGGCTGCACCGCTCTGCGGACGATAGATGTCCATCTTCAGTTCGACGCCGTCCATCACACAATAGGTAACGTCAGGCTCGGTTGGGCGCAGCGGCTGCGCTGACAGGGTGAAGGGACTTTGGGCTTGAATCGTCATGCGCCCACCGTGCGCTTCCACGAGCTTTGCTACCGCGAGAATATCTTGCACATGGCGCTCAAAGACAGGGGAGCAGCCCCCAAGCAAGACCACCGCGACCATCCCAACGATGCGAATCAGTTTCATACGATACCTCCTCTCGTCGGTTCACTCTAGCACAATCGCAGATAAAAAT
>CAZODX010000104.1:0-5543 GCA_964578715.1 uncultured Thermotogae bacterium
GTGCGAATGTCGTCCACGCCGTATTTTAGCATGGCCATGCGCTCGACGCCAAGTCCGAACGCGAACCCTGTATACTCTTCGGGATCATAGTCGACTTCTTGGAGCACAGCTGGGTCGACCATGCCCGCGCCGAGGATCTCGAGCCATCTTTCAGTACCCTTGCGCCGCACATGGACTTGCAAGCTTGGCTCGGTGAACGGGAAGTAATCCCCCACAAAGCGTACTTCGAAGTTCTTCCCGAAGAACTCTTCGATAAATGCAAGAATTGTGCCCTTCAGATGGGCGAGCGTGATGCCCTTATCCACCCAGAGCATCTCGATCTGGTGAAAGACTGGGGAGTGCGTGGCGTCGGTAGCATCGCGCCGGAAGCACTTCCCGGGAACGACGACTTTCACCGGCGGACGCCGGTGCTGCATGACGCGAATCTGCACGGGGGACGTGTGTGTGCGCAGGAGCAGATCATCGAAGCCCTCGATATAGAACGAATCCCAGTCGTCGCGGGCCGGGTGGTCCTTGGGCATGTTGAGCGCTTCGAAATTATAATAATCTGTCTCCACTTCGGGGCCGGTGACGACTTCAAACCCCAAGCGCACGAAGATATCTTCGAGTTCTTTTGTGACTTGCGTGATCAAGTGCAAGCTGCCGAGCTTGTGTCGACGCCCGGGGAGCGTCACGTCCAAAGCTTCGGCGCGCAGGCGGGCCTCTTTCTCAATGCGGGCAAATTCCGCCAAGCGCTTCTCTAGTTCATAAGTCAACGTCTCCTTGAGGGCATTGAGGGCACGCCCGGCCTCAGCGCGTTCCTGAGGGGGGAGGGCCTTCAGCTCGTCCAAGAGCTGGGCGAGCTGGCCCTTGCGCCCCAGATACTTGACGCGAAATTCCTCACAGAGCTTAGTATTAGTAAGTGCCTGCAGCTCGCGCAAAGCCTGCTGCTCCAGCTCTTTTGTTCTCTCGATGAGCCCGTTTTTATGCATTGTGGCCATGGCGAGATTATAGCGTCTAGGGCTGTGTGAGGCAAGAGGGAGTTCTTGTTGACGTCCTCGTCACGCTCGACTATACTCTTTTTGCTGATTGATGAGTGAGGAGGCTGCTATGGCCGGCATACAAGCGATTGAGACCAAAGAGAATATCTTCAATATATTACACGAGCACCGCGAGCAGATCAGAGCCCTTGGGGTGCATCGTCTGGGCTTGTTCGGCTCCTTTGCTCGTGATGAGCAAGACGCAAGCAGCGATGTGGATATCTTAGTTGAGTTTGCGCCCGGCCAAAAGAAGTTTGATAACTTCATACAGCTTGCTTTTCTCCTAGAAGAACTGTTCCAGCGGCGTGTCGAGCTGGTAACACCAGAGTCTCTGAGTCCGTATATTCGACCCTACATCTTGCGAGAGATCGAATATGTCACTTTCAACCCTTGAGTACTTGCGTCATATTCTTGATGAGGCAGAGTACCTGATGAATCGAGTTCATGGGCTCACCAGAGATGACTTCATGCGTGATGCAACCTTGCAGAGAGCCTTTGTACGCAGCTTGGAGATCATCGGTGAGGCGGCTAAGAAGATACCGAGCGATTTTAGGCAGAAGTACAAGCACGTGGATTGGAGAGCAATGGCCGGTATGCGAGATCGCTTGATCCATGGTTACTTTGGGGTAGACTACGAGATCGTTTGGGATGTCGTAACGACCAAGGTGCCGGTGCTGCGTCGAGAGATTGAGAATATTATTAATCTTGAGAAATCTCATCGAGGAGGCCCCTATGGCGACTAAAGCCGTCCGTCCGAAAAAGCGCAAGATCGCCGTCCGTGGGCCGGGCAAGACGCCCGTAAAACTCATCGTCAACGGCGAAATGCACGAGGTGCTCGTCGAGCCGCGCCGCACACTCTTAGATGCCCTCCGGAAAGATTTGGGGCTGACGGGAACAAAAAAAGCCTGCGACGAGGGCACCTGCGGCGCCTGCACAGTGTTAGTAGACGGCAAGCCGATCTATGCGTGTATGGCCCTGGCCCTCGAATGCGAGGGCAAGCCCATCGAAACTATTGAAGGGCTCTCTCATAACGGGAAGCTCCATCCCATTCAGCAAGCGTTCATCGAAGAGGACGCGCTGCAATGCGGCTTCTGCACGCCGGGGCAAATTATGTCTGTGAAAGCCCTGCTCGACGAGAACCCAAAGCCGACGCTCGAAGACGTGAAGCGCGCACTGGCGGGAAACTTGTGTCGCTGCGGGGCGTACCTGAAGATCTTCAAAGCCGCCCTGCGCGCCGCAGAGCTGATGCACTCTGGAGGCTAGCACCATGCCCAAGGTCATCAAAACGAAGACCGAATTCGAAGGGCGCGTTCTCGAAGAGTACGTCGTCGTGGAAGGCGAGGGACTATCGCCGTGGGACGCGCACACTGCTCTAAAATTCGTTGGCAAGAAGACCCAGCGCATTGACGGCCCGGAGCGCGTCACCGGCAAGGCCGTGTACACAGCCGATGTGCAGCTGCCGGGGATGCTCTACGGGAAGATCCTGCGCAGCCCGCATCCCCACGCCAAGATCAAGAAGATCGACACACGCAAAGCTGAGAGACTTCCCGGCGTGCGCGCCGTGCTCAGCTTCAAAAACACTCCCAAGATCTCGTTCCGACGTCAGACGTTTATTTTCGACGAGATCGTGCGCTACGTCGGCGATGAAGTCGCCTGCGTGATCGCCGATACCGAAGAGATCGCCCAAGACGCCCTCGAGCTGATCGAGGTCGAGTATGAAGTGTTGCCCTTTGTGCTCGACCCCGAAGAAGCCCTTCAGCCCAACGCTCCCAAACTCTATCCCGATGGGAATCTCCTCAACGGCCAACCCGAAGTCTACCAGCGCGGCGATCTTGACCAAGGCTTCGCCCAAGCCGATGTCGTCGTCGAGGGCACTTTTCGCGTGCAGTGTGCGCTGCACAACTGCATGGAGACCCACGGCAGCGTCGCCCTGTGGGAAGGGGACTCGCTCACGGTGTGGGATTCCACACAGCATATCTTTGGGGTGCGCGAGGGCTTGGCACGACTGTTGGGATTACCCCTGCACAAAGTCCGGGTGATCAAAAAATACATGGGCGGGGGCTTTGGCAGCAAGAACAATCTCGGTAAATACACGGTGATCGCGGCACTGGCCGCGAAGATGACCGGCCGACCCGTCAAGATTATCTTAGATCGTCACGAGGAGAATCTCTCTGCGGGGAATCGCCCCTCGAGCGTGCAGCATCTGAAGATTGGAGCCAAGCGTGACGGCACGCTCACGGCGTTAGCACTCAAAGCGATTGTCACTGCTGGGGCGTACTGTCTGTGGCCGCCCTCACTGGGAGGACCAGTACGCGAGCTCTACGCTTGCCCACACGTCAAGACTGAGCAGTACACGGTCTTCACGAACACCGGGCCGTTGTCGGCCTTTCGCGCCCCCGGCTACGTCGAGGGCACTTTTGCGTTAGAGTCAATGATGGACGAGCTCGCGAAAAAATTAGCCATAGACCCGCTTGAGCTCAGGCTCAAAAACTACACAGAGATAGACCAGACGACGGGGCGGCCCTACTCAACCAAGGGCTTGCGTGAAGCTTACGAGCGCGGAGCAAAACTCTTTGGGTGGGAGAGACCCCTCCCCGACGCGGAGAGGAGAGGAGGAGCGAGGGGGCTAGGTCCCAGACTTCG
Organism: uncultured Thermotogae bacterium; assembly: GCA_964578715.1. GTDB lineage: Bacteria > Bipolaricaulota > Bipolaricaulia > RBG-16-55-9 > DRXL01 > JANXCC01. The sequence continues at coordinate 3,663 of CAZODX010000104.1, forward strand.
CGGCGTCGGCATGGCTTCGCAAATCTGGAGCGGCAACGGCATGCCCCCCGCTTACGCCATCGTCAAGATCAATCCCGACGGCACCGCAACTGTAGTCACAGGCACCCAAGACATCGGCACGGGCACCAAGACGATCTTGGCCCAGATCGCCGCTGAAGAGCTGGGCTTCCCCATCGAAAAGATCTCCGTAGAGCTCGGCGATACGCAACTTGGGCTCTATGCGCCGTTGAGCGCAGGCAGCATGACGGTTGCGAGCGTCGGCCCGGCGGTGCGCGTCGCCGCGCACGACGCAAAAGCCCAGCTCTTAGACGTTGCCGCCCAGGTCCTCGAAGTCCCGCGCGAGTCGCTGACGATCTCCGATGGGCTGGTGCACAGCGCAGCACTGAAAGACCCCATCGCCGTCAAGGAAGTCCTGAAAAATCTCGAAAACTTTATGATCATCGGGCGTGGGGCTCGTGAGCCCAATCCCGAAGACGTCACCGTCAATACGTTCGGCGTTCAGTTTGCCGAAGTCACCGTAGACACCGAGACCGGAGAAGTGAAAGTCGAAAGAATAGTCGCTGTGCACGACTCCGGGCGGGTGATCAACCCCTTGACGCTCTCCAGCCAGATCGAAGGCGGCATCATTCAGGGCTTGGGCTATGCGCTCTTCGAGCAGCGCGTCGTAGACAGAAACACGGGCGTCATTCTTACGGATAATTTAGAGAACTACAAAGTCCCGACGGCGCTCGATGTCCCCCAGATCGTCTTCGAGATGATAGACCGTCCCGATCCGAGGGCCAACAATCTTGGGGCGAAGGGCGTAGGGGAACCGCCGATCATCCCCACAGCAGCAGCGATTGCGAACGCTGTCGCCAACGCGCTGGGCGTGAGAATCTATGAGCTCCCCATCACGCGCGACAAGATTTTGAAGGCCTTAGGGAGAGCGTGAGCGCGTATGCGCAGCTTCGAGCACATTAACGCAACAGATTTGCAGACAGCCATTGCTCTGCTAGGCGAAGCTTCTACTGAAGCAATAGCCGGGGGCACGGATCTATTGGGCGAGCTAAAGGCGCGCCTGCGCAGCCCACAGCGTCTCGTGAATCTTAAAACGCTCCCTGAGCTGCATGAGATCAGTTACAGCCCAAAGACGGGCCTCAAGCTCGGCGCACTGGTGACGCTCGCCCAGATCGAGAAGCACCCTCTCATGCGCGAGAGATTTCCCATCCTCGCTCAGGCCGCTGCTTCGGCAGCGACGCCACAGCTGCGAAACATGGGCACAATCGGAGGCAATCTCTGCCAGAAGCCCCGCTGTTGGTACTATCGCCAGAAGCTCTTTCCCTGCTGGCTCAAGGGCGGTGACAAGTGTTTCGCCGAAGACGGCGAGAACAAATATCACGCGATCTTAGGGGCCGATCGCTGTCACGCCGTGCATCCGTCGGATCTGGCCCCAGCACTGATCGCTCTCGACGCGACGATTCGCGTCGTCGGCCCCGATCTCGATGGCGAGATCGCCCTCGAAGAGCTCTACACCAAGCCTACAGAGAGCCATCGTCGGATGACGATTCTTGGGCCGGGTGAGCTTATTGTCGAGATTCGCGTGCCTGCGTCCAAGAACGACGCCCGCGGGGTCTATCTCAAAGCAATGGAGCGTCAGAGCTGGTCGTTCGCGCTGGTGAGCGTTGCTGCACAACTGAGCTTTGAGGGCGAACGTATCACTGATGCGCGACTGGTCTTAGGCGGGGTCGCCGCGATCCCGTGGCGCGCGAAAGACAGCGAAAGAATCTTAATTGGGCAGAAGCTCTCTGAAGAACTCATTGAGCGTGCCGCTGAGGCGGCTGTGGCCGGGGCGCAGCCCTTGCGCGATAATCAGTACAAAGTGCCGTTGGCCAAGGGCTTGGT
>CAZODX010000105.1:0-5505 GCA_964578715.1 uncultured Thermotogae bacterium
CCATGGAACGGCTCCACCGCCGATGGGTGATTGTGGCTCTCTACTTTGAACGCGACACACCAATTATTCTCTAATATTAAGACCCCCGCGTTCTCCCCAGGCCCCTGTAGCACTCTCTTGCCCCCCGTGGGCAAGAGCTTCAAGAATCTCTTGGAGCTCTTGTAGCTACAGTGCTCCGACCAGTTGAGCGCAAAGAGCCCCAATTCTAGCTCATTGGGCTCGCGCCTCAAGAGCGCGCAGATCGTCTCGTACTCTTCTTGAGAGAGCCCGTGCTTGGTCATAGTCGCGCGGCCACCTCAGCTACTAACGACTGAAAGATCTTCAGCCCGTCCCCAGTTCCAAAGATTCTTTCGCTGTTGCGCTCCGGATGCGGCATCATCCCGAAGACCATCCCCGCCTCGTCCATGATCGCCGCGATAGACTCTACAGAACCGTTGGGGTTCTCCCCATAGTACGTCAAGAGAATCTGATGGTTTCTCTTGAGTCTTTCTATAGTCTCTGGGGGCGCGACATATCGCCCCTCCCCGTGCGCTATGGGCAATTCTATGATCTCCCCGTACCCAAAGAGCCGCGTCAGCGGGGTCGCGTTGTTCTCCACGCGCAGCTTCACGGTCTTACAGATAAATCTCTGGGAGAGATTCTTTGTCAGCGCTCCGGGCAGCAGTCCCGCCTCGGTGAGGATCTGAAACCCGTTGCAGATCCCCAGCACCAGCCCGCGCCCCTTCGCAATATAGTCGGGCAGGGCTTGCACCACCGGGGCAAACCGCGCGATCGCCCCCGCCCGCAGATAGTCCCCATAGGCAAACCCCCCAGGCAGCACAATCAGATCGTATCTATCTAAATCCGTCTCGCGGTACCACAAGAGATCCGTCTCGATCTCTAAGAGATCTCTGAGCACATAGTACGTATCGTGATCGCAGTTGGAGCCGGGAAAGACAATGACGGCGGCGCGCATCAGAGCTCCTCCAGCTCTACGGAGTACTTCTCGATGACGGGGTTGGCCAAGAATTTCTGGGCGACTTCGGTGACTTTTTCGCGGGCGGCTTGGGCGCTGAGCGCTTTCAGTTTGAATTGTATCAGTTTGCCCACGCGCGTCTGCGCGATGTTCTTTAGGCCCAGCTCGATCAGGGCGCGCTCCACGGCTTGGCCCTGGGGGTCGAGCAATTCCGGCTTGGGCTCCACAAGCACACGAACCAAGAACTCTTTCATGGTGACCCAGACTCCGTCATTCTTCGGGCAACTTCGCGATAGACCGTCAAGAGATCCCCCTTCTCTTCGCGGAAGACGTCCTTGTCGAGGCTCTCGAGGGTGCGGGCGTCCCAGAGTCTCATCGTATCGGGGCTGATCTCGTCGGCAAGGAGAATCTGTCCGTCGGGGGTCTTGCCAAACTCAAATTTGATATCGACCAAGATCAGATTCAGTCTGGCGAAGTACTCGTGCAAGAGGGCGGTGGCGCGCAGGGCGTACTCGGTGATCTGGGCGAGCTCGGCGTCGGTGGCGATCCCGAGAGCGCGAATGTGCGTGGGGCAGATGAGGGGATCATGAAGGGCGTCGGACTTATAGAAGAACTCGACCAGGGGGGGCTGGAGGGGCTGGCCCCGTTCTAATCCCAATCTCTTGACGAGGGAGCCGGCGGCGCGGGTGCGCACCACAACTTCCAATGGGATGATCTGGACTTTGAGGGCTTCGAAGCTTTGGGCATCGAGCTGTTTGACATAGTGTGATGGGACGGAGTCTTTGAGCAGCTCGAAGAGTTTGCTAGAGATCTGGGCGGCCAGCGCCCCTTTGCCGGGGATGGTGGCGCGTTTTTTGCCATCGCCGGCGGTGACGGTATCTTTGAAGAAGATGCGGACGGTCTGGGGGGTATCGGTGGGGAGGAGCTGTTTGGCTTTGCCGTTGTAGAGGGGCTGCATAGGGTCTCACCTTGGGTTCTATGGTATCAAGGGGGAGTGGGGCTGTCAACGGGGGCCTCTTGAAGGATCTGCCGGTGCAGGGGGATGGAGAGGAAGCTTGCTCGCAGGGAGTTGTCGGTGATCTGCTGTGCCGTCTTTTGTAACTCTTGGTAAGCGCGGCGCAACGCTTCAGGAGCATGGGGATAGTGCAGTGCAGCCAGGGCGCGGTACTGGAGATAATGGGCACGGATCACAAGTTCACCGCTCCAACCGTGCTGCTCACTCAACGCTAAGGCTTGCTGAGTGGCCTCGAGAGCGGCGTGTGCCTGCTCTCCCATCTCCAGCAAGGTGTGAGCAAGCTCTACAAGGCACGCCCCCTCTTCTGCGTGAGCCTGGATGGTCCGTGCTTGCTCTAAGGCCCGATGCAGGCACTCCCGCGCCTGTTCACGGTGGCCGAGGTCTCGATAGGTGACCCCGATCCACCGCTGCATCATGCATTGGCCCAGGGGATCTTCTAAGTCGCTGAAGATCCGAGAAGCTTCCTGGCTGAGCTCCAGGGCTCGAGAGGGCAGCCCGAGCAGGCGATATGTTTGAGCGAGGTTGCAGAGGCTGAACCCTAAACCGCGCCGATTGCCATGGGCTTGATCGAGGGCACATGCGCGCTCCAGGTACTGCCGGGCCTGCTCGTATCTCCCCAGATATCGAAGGGTAGCGCCTAAGTTATTGAGGACGGCGCTGGCGTTGTGCATCTCCTGGAGCTCTTGATAGAGTCGGAGTGCCGCCTCATAGTGTGCGAGGGCTTGCTGATAGTTCCCAAGCTTCATCAAGGCGTTGGCACAGTCATTCCACGTGTAAGCGGCTCTGAGCGGCTCGCGATCGCGAAAGATCTCCAGGGCTTGCCGATAGAAGCGCAGAGCTTCTTGATATTTGCCTTGACAGAACAAGATCAGCCCTATCTGGCTGAAGAGATGTGCTCTCACAAGCTCATCTGGGGGATTCAGCTCCAAGGCGCGGTGAGCGTAGTACAGTGCTTCCTCATAGCGTGCTGTCCGCAGGAGCCACTGGGCTTTCCAGTGAAGTGCTTCAGCTTTCTTATTGAGATCGAGCAGTTCAGCGAGCAGGAGCAACCTGTCACAACTCTCTTGGGCAGCTTTGGCTTGCCCGCATTTCAATTGAAAGTCGAGGCGCTCTAGTATGAGAGAAAACTCCCGTTCTGTGCGCTCCCGCTCGTTCAGCCGTCCTCCAAGCCTCTGGAGTAAGAGCAAGCCACGCTCGACATACTGCAAGCCCTCCTCTATACGAGAGTGCCGCTCGCACTCCTTGATCGCTTTTACCACCCATTCCAAGGCGTTTCGAAGCTGCCTCCCCTGCTCGTAGTGCTGCGCCAGCTGCCCCGCTAGCCCCGCCGCCGTCGGATCGGCATAGACCCGCTCCAGCCCGTGCGCAATCCGCCGATGCAGCCAAATCCGTCGCGGCTCCTCAAGCTGCTTGTACACGACTTCGCGGAGCTTGTCGTGCCCAAACTCGTACCGCCCTCCACGCTCACTCAGCAGCCCCTGCGAGGTTAACTCCTCCAGATACGTAAAGAGCTCTTCCACAGTCCCATCCCACACAGCCTCTAAGACCTCAAGATCCATCTGCACCGCGCACGCGATGATCTGTAAGACCCGCTGCGCCCCGGCACTCACCCGCCTCACCCGACGCTCAATCAGCTGCAATGCCAAGGGCACCAGCTCAATCCGCGACGGATCAACCAGCCGCCAGCGCGCCCCCTCCCGCACAAACGCCCCGTTCTCAAAGAGCCCCTGCAACACCGCCACGGCACAGAGCGGATTGCCCAGGCTCTCCCGATAGAGCCGACCCCCAAAATCCGCCGTGGTCTCAAGCTCACCAGCCAGACTGCGCACAAGCTCGCCCATCTCGCGCTCGGACAAGCGTGGCAAAACGAGCTCCTCCAGCCGCCCCAGCCGTACTCCCTGATGCCGCACCCGCTCCAACCCCACCGTCAGTTCCTCTGAGCGCGCCGTCCCCACTATAAGCAGAGGAGCGTGAGCCAGATGGTCCATCAGATAGCAGAGGAAATCGAGCGAACTGGAGTCCGCCCACTGCAGATCATCCAAGAAGAGCACCACCGGGGCAGCTCGAGCCCACAGCGCCCTCAGAATGCTCCGCAGCGTCTCGAAGAGCCTATACTGCCGGTGCTCCGGCGGCAGTACCCCCTGGGGCAGCTGTGGTAGAACGCGCCGCAGCTCCGGCAAAAGCTCGGCCATCTCCGCCAACCACGCGGACGGCACGTCCTTCAGATCACCAGGGTTCAACAGAGAGATGCCCTCGCGCAGCGCATCGACCCACAGACGCAGCGGCACCGGATTCTCCAGCTCATAGCAGCGCCCACAGAGCACCTGTGCCCCGGCACGCTCCTGAGCCCAGCGTGCAAATTCTTCGCCCAGGCGTGTCTTGCCCACCCCCGCTTCGCCCAGGATGAGCACAACGCGCCCTGCGCCGGAGCGAGTCTTGGCCAGGGCTGACGTGAGCTGATCCCATTCGTGCTGCCGCCCTACAAAGGGCGGATGACGAATCTTCGCAGGGATGGCCAATAGAGCTTTTTCTGCGATGGGTTCGGGATACTCTATGCCAGGGATGCTCTCGGCTTGAATCTGTCTGAAGATCTCCTCGGTCTGCGAGGAGGGACGCTCGCCCAACTCGCGCTCCAACACCGCCCGACACCGCTCATAGGCGCGCACCGCCCGCGCCCGCTCCCCAGCACAGCACGCATAGACCATCAGCTGACGATACAGCCGCTCATCCAAAGGGGATTCACCAAGAGCCCGCTCTACATACCCCAGCGCCGCCCCATACTGCCCACGCCGCGCCAGAGAATCTGCCAAAAGACTCAAGACCTCCACAACGCGCTCGCGCCACCGCTCCCGATAGGGGAGCGCCCACTCCGCATAGCGCTCTTCACTCAAGTACTCCCCACGATAGAGCGCACAAGCGCCCTCAAACGCCGCGATCGCTTCGTCAAAGCGCCCTGCTGCGTAGGCCCGCCGCCCCCGCTCCTCGCACCGAGAGAACTCTTCTGTATCTACCCAGCAGTCGCTCTCAGCACTGAAGAGATACCCGCCGTGCCGCGTGAGAATGTAGCGCGACTGCTCCCCACGAGCGATCTGGGGTTCTAAGATCTTTCTCAGCTCGGCGACGCGATTGCGCAGGTTCGACGCGGCGCTGCGCAAGGAGAGCTCTTCCCCAGGCCAGAGATATTCGATCAGCTCGTCGGCAGGAAAGACGCGCCCGCGCTCGCCGGCGAGGATCTGCAAGAGCGCGCGGGTCTTGGCGTTCCTCCACACCTGCGGGGGCAGCATCTGCCCATCGCGCTCGACAGAGAACCGCCCGAAGAGAAAGAGTCTTACCCCATAGTATTTTCAGGAGATTATAGCCCTGCCCCCTCTGGTCGACAAGCCGGGCGCAAAGTGCGCACTTTGCACAGACTTTGCACGGGGCTGCTAGACTCCAGCCGTCGAACGACATCACTCACACCACCAAAGGAGGTAGAAAGCCATGTTGACGAGAGTGAATGTCGTGCGGACGGTCGTGGCGGTGTTGGCCCTTGGGG
>CAZODX010000106.1:0-5483 GCA_964578715.1 uncultured Thermotogae bacterium
GCTTTGTTATCTCCAGCAGCTGCTCGCAGGTGGGCTTGGGATCATCAAGAAAGAGCGGGGTGAGCTGCTCACACCATCCGTCTTCCAGGGCATATTCGAGCCCGCCGCCCAGCCCGCGAACCCTCTGCTCCAGCAGCGACCCCGGGACGTTGCTCCAGCGAGGTGCGTCTTCTAGCTCTCCAGTTGGCCCAAGAACACCGAACCCTAAAGCCGTCTCCGATCCGAGGGCCAGCCCCGCACTGCCTAGCACCAGAGCCAGCCCGATCACTCTCCAATTCCGCCGCATTGCGACCACGCTCCTTTCAAGTCACATTGCTTAGGGATACTGCCCGAAGAGATCGTGCGTGGGCCATTCCCTCACTTGGTCTGTTATCTGCTGAATCGCGCGATTCAAGGGTGGCACCGGATTAATGTTGAACAAGAGTGCCCACGCAAGCCCGTTATACTGCCGGAACAAGAACGTGCTGGTGCCCGGCAAAGAGCCATTGTGATCCCAGTTCGCCTCTTCCCCTACTACTTGCACGCCCCAGCCCATAGCATAGTAAGAAGTCGGCCCCGGCCAGTAGGGCGAGATCATTAAGTTGACGGTTTCAGGTTTCAAGAAGGCTGGCGGCCTGCGCCCATCTATTGCTGTGACAAAACGCAACAGATCAATGGCCGAGGCGATCCAGCCGCCATGAGAGTCCATCGCTTCCAGATAGAAGCCGCCGTAAGGAAAAGGGCAGTCGGTCATGCCGGGGAAAACGCATGGTACCCAACGACCGTCGTAGTAGCGGACCTCCCCTTCCGCACGCCCTTCTAACAGAGTGCGCCCGATGCGCATCCGGGCGACTCCCATCGGCTTTAATACGTTGGCTTTGACGTACTCTTCGTAACTTTGGCCTGTCACTTTTTCAATGACGCGCCCTAAGATGCAGTAACCGAAGTTCGAGTAAGCGTAGTTGGTGCCGGGGGTGAAATCGAGGCGTTGCCCCAGCATATAACGAATAATAGTCTCGCAGCTGGGCGGATGGGGAACTCCGAGCGCCCGCGCTGCTCGCTCCGGAATCGGGCGGAACATCGGATCGCCGCTCTTGTTGCGGTCCCAGCCGCCGACGTGGTACAGTAAGTGTCGCACCGTCACGTCATAGAGCCGAGTGTCTTTAACGGTTACATTTGGTGGGGGTTGCAAATGCTCCAACAAGCATGAGCCGCCAGGAGCGCAAAAGACCTTGGCATCCAAATTTAGCTTGCCCTCTTCAACCAACTTGAGGATTGCTACGGAAGTAACGGGCTTGGAAATACTAGCGATGCGAAAGAGCGACTCGGGCTGGACGGCTTGATTGGCTTCTTTGTCGGCCCAGCCAAAGCCGCGCGCATAGACCAAACGGCCGTCTTTGGCGACTTGCCAGTGCCCCGCCTGGGATGCCCTGCGTTATGAGATCGATCATCAGCCGATCAAAGTTCGCCAGGCCCGGCACAGCCACCCCGGTGACGGGTACGGGTTGCGTTTGGGCGGCGAGCTGGGGCGTCGAAGCCGAAAGTCCAAGAATTGCCCCGGTGAGCAGGAGCGCCGGGCCCAGTTTCCATAGCAGCTTGGTAAGCATAAAGACCTCCTTATTCGAATTTACACTCGAGAACACCTCGTTGCTTATCAACCTCAGTTACCATTATACCCCCGCAATGTGCGGAAGATGTGCGGTGACGGAAATGCGCTTCTGCTCAACATTTATGCCCCCATAGCACAAGCAGAAGACTGTAACTTGCGAGCCTCCCTTCGATACACTACAATCACCTATCAGAGGTTGGCCGTGTCAGGATGCCCCTTCTCGCGGCGACTTTAGGGGCAGGTATGACCCTCCGAGTGCAGCTCTGCGGCGAGTTTCGCGTCTGGCGGGGAAGGAAAGAGCTGACCCCAACCCTCGCTCGCTTGGGCAAACCCAAAACGCTTCTCAAAATCTTCATCACCCACCCCGGACGCATCTTCTCCCAAGACGAACTGATCGAATTGCTCTGGCCCGAAGCCCCGGCAGACACTTCGGCCACCAACCTGCGCAAGCGCATCAGCGAGCTGCGCAGGGCTCTCGAGCCTCATCTCAGTCGCGGCTCCCAATCGCACTATATTCTCACCCGCTCCGGTGGCTACTGCTTCAACCCTCACGCCCCTTGCACAACAGACGTGCAAGAGTTCCTGCAGGCGTGGGAAGAGGGCCAACGCTTCGAAAACGCCGGGCAGTTCGGCCAAGCAATCTGTGCATACGAAAAAGCCATCGCGCTCGCCCAGGGAGAGTTTCTCGCCGAAGACCGCTATGAAGAGTGGACACTCGCTCTGCGAGAGCGCTGGCACGAGATGGTGCTCAAGACGCTCTCGCGCTTGGCTGAGTGCTATGCCCATCTGAGAGAGTACCAGCGCGCGCTCGACCAGTGCCGCAAGATGCTCGAGCTTGCCCCCACTAGAGAAGAGATCTATCGCCAGAAGATGCTCTATCACTATCTCGCCGGTGAAGAGAGCGAGGCGGTGCACACATACCAGACGTGTGTGGAGACGCTGAAAAGAGCTCTCGATCTGCAGCCATCGCCGGAGACCCTGGCGCTCTACGAGCAGATTATCCAGCGCGAAGTCTCTGCGCCGCTTCCCCCCGCCCTTCACAACTTGCCTCAAGAACTGACGAGCTTCATCGGGCGCGCGAGAGAGATCTCTCAGATCAAGCAATTGCTCTTCAGCGCCCGTCTGGTGACGCTCACCGGCCCTGGCGGCTGCGGCAAGACCCGGCTCGCCCGCAAAGTCGCCTCGGAGCTCCTGCGCGACTATCCCGACGGCGTCTGGCTCATCGAATTAGCGGCCATAGCCGATCCCAAGCTTGTGCCGGGGCAGATCGGCGCTCCCCTGGGACTGCGCGAAACCGCCCGTCGTCCGGCTCTGGCTCAGCTCTGCCAGCACCTCAAGAGAAAAAATATGCTGCTCGTGCTGGACAACTGCGAGCATTTAGTCCAAGCGTGCGCCCACTGCGCCGAGACGCTGCTCCAAGCCTGCCCCAAGGTACAGATTCTCGCGACCAGCCGCGAGGCGTTCGGGATCCGCGGCGAAACGCTCTTTCCGGTGCCGCCCTTGGCACTGCCCGACCCCACGCAGCCCTTGCCCTCACCAAAAGTCCTGCAACAGTACGAAGCGCTCGCGCTCTTCGTCGAGCGCGCCCAGGCCGTGCAACCGGGATTTGTGCTGAACAAACAGAACGCCCCGGCAGTCGTTCAGATCTGTCGGCGGCTCGACGGGCTGCCGTTGGCCATTGAGTTGGCCGCTGCACGAGTGAAGACGCTCACCGTGCAGCAAATCGCCGCACGGCTCGACGACCGGTTTCGCTTGTTGAGCGAAGGGAGTCGCACCGCCCTGCCCCACCAGCAAACTCTTCAAACAATGATGGACTGGAGTTTCCATCTCTTATCACCAGCGGAGCAAGCCCTCCTGCGCCGGCTCTCGGTCTTTTCCGGGGGGTTCACGCTCGAAGCGGCAGAGTCTGTCTGCGCCGGTGCAGGCATCGAAACACAAGACGTGCTGAGATTCCTCACGCGTTTGGTGGACAAATCCCTCGTCAAAACTGAAGAAGAACAGGGCGCTGAGATGCGCTATGGGCTCTTGGAGACGGTGCGGCAGTATGCACGCGAGAGACTCAGAGAAGCCGACGAGCTGGAGAGCGTCTGCGCCCGGCATCTCGATTTTTATGTGAGCTTGATGGCCCAAGCGTGGGACGCCATCGGCGGCGCAGACGAAGCCCTGTGGCTGGAACGCTTAGAGCGCGAGCATGATAACTTGCGGGCAGCGCTCACGTGGGCCTTAGAAACAAAGAGGGTGGAAGCAGCGTTGCGGTTGGCCAAGACACTGTGGGTCTTCTGGGACGTGCGGGGGTATTGCAGCGAGGGGCGGACATGGCTGAAGAAAGTCTTAGAGAGAGCGCAGGGGCTCAGAACAGAGCTCTACGCGCGGGTGCTCACCGGGGCCGGACGCTTAGCGTGCGCCCAGGGCGACTACCCCGAAGCGCGCTCGCTCTTTCAGCAGACTTTGGAGATCTATCAAGAGCTGAGCGACAAGCGAGGCATCGCGTCGTCCTGGGTCAACTTGGGCCTGGTCGCTTCGCTGCAGGGCGATCACTCAACGGCGCGGATGTTCTACGAGAAAGCACTCGCTTTGCATCGCGAGATCGGGAATCTCTACGGGGTAGCGACGGCTTTGGGCAATCTAGGCGGGGCCGCGTGGGAGCAGGGGGAGTACGCCGCAGCACGGGCGTACTACGAAGAAGAGCTGGCTATATACCGTCAGTTGCACGAGCCGGAGGGGATTGCCAGTGCTCTCAGTGCTCTTGGGGGCTTAGCTCAGATCGAAGGTGACTATGATCGCGCGGTCGCGCTCTTTGAAGAGAGCTTAGCTCTGCAGCGCACCTTGGGCTATCAAGCGGGGATTGCCTATGCGTTGAGCAATCTGGGCAGCGTCGCCTACGCGCGTGGCGACTATGAGCTGGCGCGCTCGCACTACGAAGAGAGTTTGCAGATCCGGCGCGCGCTGGGGGATAAGCAGGGCGTGGCCTACGCGCTCATCGGCTTGGGGAGCATCGCTGTACGTCAAGCGCAGTACGAGCGGGCGCGCGCGCTCTTTGAAGAGAGCCTTGCGCTCTTCCAGCTGATGGAGGTGCGCGGGGGCAAGGCCGGGGCATGGAGTGGGCTGGCCCGCGTCGCGTACTCTCAGAAAGAGTACGACCGAGCCGAAGCCCTCTACAAAGAGAGCCTGCGCTTGCGCGGCGAGGGCCAAGAGAAGCCCGATATTATAGACTGTTTGGAGGGGCTGGGGGCTGTCGCGCATGGGCGGGGGCAGCTCGCGCGTGCGGTGACGCTCTTTGCGGTGGCGCAGGCGTTGCGCGAGGCGCTGGGGCTTGTCCGAGCGCCCTGTGAGTCTGCCGACTATGAGCGCGATCTGACGGCGTTACGGTCTGAGTTGGACGAGGAGGCCTTTGCAACGGCGTGGGCTAAGGGTCAGGCCATGACGCTGGAGCAGGCGATTACCTACGCGCTGGGGAACTGAGAACCAGCGCGAGGGCCGTCAGGGAGCTGGCTGGGCTTTATAGCTCCCGACAAATTTCACCTGCTTAAAATGGGCCTTCAGCGCGTTGTAGAACCGTTCATCCCCGGTGAGAAGATCAGCCCCCCATTGTTCTGCCAAGGCTAGATAGGCGGCATCGTAAGCGCTGCACTGATGCCTCTGGGTGATCTCTAAGATGCGCTTCTCCAAGCTTTGGACATCCCGCACCTCGAGCTTGAGGGCCTTCATCGCTGTCAAGATCTCTTGCGCCTCGTCTAAGGAGATCTTTTGGCCCCTTTTGAGGCCGCGGGTAGCCAGGGACAGCACGTTGAGCACTTCATAATGCGTCAAAGTCGGCACCACCAACTTCACGCGGCCTGCGGTAGCCTCCTCCAAGAGCACAAGCGCCTGCGTTTTGTACGGCTCCGCAGGGAGA
>CAZODX010000107.1:0-5458 GCA_964578715.1 uncultured Thermotogae bacterium
TTTGAGAGCTTGACCTCTCCCCCGGCCCCTCGCCACGGGGGGTAGGTCCAAGGAGTTTATCATGAACACCGAAGATCGCTTCTTTGAAGAAATCTTCCACAATGAGCTGGAGATGGGGCATGCAGAGCATCTCAGTTTTGCGATGTTGTGGGGGTATGCGGCGTCCCGTTTGGAGCCAGAGCTGGCGGAGAAGGTCTCGCTGCATCTGGCATCATGCGGACGCTGCCTGGAAGACCTGCGCGCGATCCGCGAGGAGCGTCGTGCGCTCGCCGCTGGGACTTCGCAGGTGCTTTCTGAGCAGCATGAGCGCCTCGCGCATCTCCATCGGATGCGATTCCGTGAGGGTGTGCGGCGTTTGGGCGAGAAATTTTTTGCGCCCAGGGCATTGTACCGTCATGCGTTGGTGTATGTGACCGTGGGGGTGCTGGTCCTGGTCTTGAACTTTTGGATGAACCAGATGCCGGGGCTGTTGGGGCCGGGGCAAAGAGGGTGGTGGGCGTTGTGGGTGCTTATCCCCTGGGGGATTCTGGTCGTGTGGCACGCCTGGAGGGCCTGGCGGCGCTAGGGTGTCAAGGGGATTGAGGGTCTTACTGAGAGAAGACCTCTCCCCCTTTGCTATCACGAGCAGCCTCAGCTATACTGAATTTGGGGAGAGCTGCTATGCCACGCGCAGGCACTGCTTTGGGCTTCTATGTGCTCTTGTGGGCTGTCCTTGTGATCGCCTCAGGAGTGACGCTGCCGCTGAAACGCTTCATCCCCGATGCCCAACTCTTCATCGCCACAGCGGGGCTCATCCAAGCAGCCCTGATCGTGCTCGCCTTGGGCGCGTTCCTCAGAAGTAGGGGCTTTGCGCCGCAAACAACGCTTGGTCTCACGCCGACACGCTTCGGTCTCGTCCTGTGGGGAGCTGTGGGGATCGTGCCCCTGGGCATGATCACGGGATTGATCCTGACCCCGATTATTCAGATGATGCCCTGGCTCCTGTCAAAAGAGCTCGAAGCGTTGGTGCGGCTATCGCGCTTCAGTGCCCTTCAGAATTATCTCTTCTACGCGCTGGCGCTCAGCGTAGGGCCGGCGCTCAGCGAAGAGCTCGCGTTTCGCGGGCTGATCTTACAAGGGCTGCGCAGTCGTTTGGGAGCGGTCAGCGCCGTGGTCGTGACGGCGCTCTTCTTTGGCGTCATCCATCTTGACATCGTGCAGGGGGTTTTGGCATTCGTCATCGGGCTGTATTTGGGGTATCTCACGGTGCGCTCCGGCAGCATCTACCCTGCGCTCGTTGCCCACGCCTGGAACAATCTCTGGGCAACTTTTGAAGCGGGCCTATGGCAGGCAGCCAACCCGCAGATGAGCCCAAAAGATATTCTTCTGAGCGCAGGCTATCCCTGGTGGGCCTACGTGCTCGCCGGGCTCGTGCTCATCGGTGCGGTCTATGCCTTCCATCGTGCTTCTGTGAGGGACTGGAGCTGAGCGAGCTTCGCTTCGAGCAGCGTCGCACTGGGTTCACAGAGGGTGATATGCCCCAGCTTGCGTCCTGGGCGCGGGCTCTTGCCGTAGAGATGCAGATGTGCCCCGGGGATCCGCAGCACCTCTTCAGCAGAAGGGGTCGCGCCGATGAGATTGAGCATGGCGCACTGGCCCCGCGCCGCCGTCGAGCCCAGCGGCCAGCCCACGATCGCACGCACGTGATTCTCAAACTGACTCGTCTGAGCCCCCTCGATCGTCCAGTGCCCTGAATTATGCACTCTGGGGGCCATTTCGTTGGCCAGCAGCTCACCCTGGCGCTCAAAGAGCTCAAGGGCCAGAACCCCCACGTAGTCCAGGGCTTCTAAGATCTTTTTGGCATAGCTCTCAGCTCGTGCTTGCAGGGCTTCAGGAAGCTGTGGGGCCGGAGCCAGCGCCAGCTGCAAGATCCCGTCTCGGTGATGGTTCTCCACCACGGGGTAGAACGCGCAAGCCCCATCGCGCCCCCGCACAGCTAAGATGGAGAGCTCGCGCTCGAACGCAATATATTCTTCGAGGATGAGCGGGACACTCCCCAGGGCCTTCCACGCAGGCTCAAGATGGCTCGGCGTGCGGAGGAGAACCTGCCCTTTGCCGTCATAGCCGCCGCGCCGCGTTTTGAGCACCGCTGGCAGCCCAAGCTGCTCGACGGCTCGCTCCAAGTCTGCTTGGCTGTCCACGCGGACAAAAGCCGGGGTCGGGATGCCCAAACCGCGAAAGAAGCTCTTCTCTGTGAGACGATCTTGGGAGACTTCGAGGGCTTGGGGAGGGGGATAGACGGGACGGTACTGCGCGAGCACCCGCGCGCTCTCTACGGGGACGTTCTCGAACTCATACGTGACAAGATCGACGCCTTGAGCGAAGCGCCTCAAAGCTTCAAGGTTGTCATAGGGAGCGGTGATCAGCTCCGCCAGATGTCCCGCGGGAGCCTCGGGAGAGGGATCGAACACACAGAACCGCAGACCCAAGGGATAGCCTGCCAAGGCCAGCATCCGCCCCAATTGCCCCCCTCCGAGAATGCCGATTCTCATGGCTGTCGCGGATCGGGATGATCGAGCACCTCGGTGGTCTGCGCGGCGCGATAGTGGTGCAACGCGTCGCGATACTGGGGATACTTTCTCGCGAGGATTGCCGTGGCCAGAAGCGCGGCGTTGATCGCGCCTGCTTTCCCAATAGCGAGCGTCCCCACGGGGATGCCTGCGGGCATCTGCACGATCGAGAGCAGGGAATCCAAGCCCTTGAGAGCCTGGGACTCCACGGGGACGCCCAGCACGGGCAGGAGCGTCTTGGAGGCAGTCATTCCTGGCAGATGAGCGGCTCCGCCTGCTCCGGCGATGATCACCTCTAGCCCGCGCTGCTCAGCCGTAGCAGCATAGTCAAAGAGCAGATCGGGTGTACGATGGGCCGAGACGACCCGCACTTCATAAGGGACGCCCAACTGTTCGAGCGTCTGCGCTGCGTGCTGCAACGTCTCCCAGTCAGACCGTGATCCCATGATGACGCCTACCAACGGCTGCATTGCTGGCCTCCTTGCGCTACAATGAAAGCTATGAGAATTTTAGGGATATCGGGAAGCCTGCGCAAGAATTCGTATAACACCGCGGCCCTGCGCGCCGCTCAGGAGCTGGTGCCGCCGCGTGTGACGTTAGAGATCTTCGATCTTACGCCGATCCCCATGTACAACGAAGATCTCGAGCCATTTCCCCCGGCAGTGCAAGCGTTTCGCGAGCGCATCGCAACTTCAGACGCCCTGCTCATTGCGACCCCAGAATACAATCACTCGATCCCCGGGGTGCTCAAGAACGCGTTAGATTGGGCTTCGTGTACGCCGGATCCGCCGTGTGAGCAGAAGCCCGTGGCGATCTTCGGCGCGAGCACGGGGCGCTTCGGCACGCTGCGCGCTCAGCTCCATCTGCGCGAGATCTGTCGCGCGCTCGATATGCTCGTGCTGCCCAAGCCTGAGCTCTTCATCGCTCAAGCTGAGGAGAAATTCGATGCCCAGGGGAAGCTCATTGACCCTGAGACGCGCCAGCGCCTACGGGCACTGCTCGAGGCGCTCGTTACTTGGACGCAGAGAGTCCAATCCCTATAGAGAACGCTTATTGTTGCTTGAGCAGATGCTCCGGCATCTGCACCGCGACGACTTCCCCACGGGCGCAGATCTCTCCGTTGGCGATCAGTCTCGACTCGACGATCACCTTGCGCCCGCGGATCTCTTTCACCGTCGCACGCACTTCCAACGGCACGCCCAAGGGCGTGGGGCGCAGATAATCGACTTTCAAAGAAGCCGTGACGAACCGTAACGGGGGCTCGGTGCCCATCTCGCGCCCTTGCGCTCTATAGGCGGCTGCAGAAGCCGTGCCCGTGCTGTGACAGTCAATGAGCGACGCGATCAGCCCGCCGTAGACGTAGCCGGGAATCGCGGTGTGATACGGCTTCGGTGTAAATCTACACACGGACTCTTCTCCGTCCCAGTAGCTTTTAATATGCAGCCCGTGCTCGTTGAGCCGGCCACAGCCGTAACAGTAACTGAGATTATCGGGATAGTAGTCTTGAAACGCTTTCTGTTCCATAGCGATCACGCTGTGCTCAGCGTCCCCACGAGACGCCGTAGTACTCATTGTACCCACAGGGGACGTGCAATTCTACCTGCTCTGGTCTATAATCCAAGCTATGAGAGAGCAGATCGAACGCTGGCTTGTCGAAGAGGGACAGTTCAATCGCTACGTCGAACACCCCAACGCCAATTGGGTTTTACTAGCGAATCACCCCAAGAACCAGCCGACGACCGTCAGCATCATCAATCCCAAGATCAGCCCAGACCGGGTCTTAGTCGAAGTGAGCGTCACCATCGCTGACGACGTGCAGCAGCTCTTTCAGAAGCTCACGCAGCCTCGGCGCGAGAAGATTTTACGCGAGCTGAGTCTTGAGTTAAATCGCTTCCCCATCAGCTTCGGGATGATCCATCCTCAGGGGATTTTGAGACAGTTAGTTCTCCAACAAGAGATCTTCTCGGATGGGCTGACCAAGCACACGCTGTTTACGGCGATTCAGACGGTGTACAAAGCGTTCTTGCAGTCGCAATGGCTCTTGCAGAAAGAACTCGGGGGGCAGCACACGTCGGGAAACGATTTTGGGATCGGCTTTCGACCCTCGCCAAGCTAAAGAGAGGTGATGCCCATGAAGACCGCACGGGAGGCCCTCGCCAAGACCCTCAAGAAGAACAAGATCGCGCTCGTCACCGGCGTCTACGGCGATCCCTGCACGGCGCTCTTAGACGAGTGCGCCACGCAGGGGCTGCACGTCGAGATCAGCACCGAAGAGAAGAGTGCCTTTGCGCAAGCGTTGGGTGCTTCGGTGGCGGGCTTGCCCAGCGTCGTCATCGTCAAGCAAGTCGGCGTCAATGTCTTAGCGGACCCGTTGGTGACAGCGGTGACGCACGGGATCGGGGCAGGGCTCTTACTGATAGCCGGTGACGACCCCGGCGCAGCGAAATCCCAGAACGAACAAGACTCGCGCTGGTACGCTAAGCTCGCGGGTATTCCCGTGCTGACGCCGCCTGGCCCACAGTACGTCAGCGACGCGGCGATTGAGGGGCTGCAATTGTCGGGGACGCTGGGCATCCCCGTGATGCTGCAGGTGACAGCGCGATTATTAGACGGCGAGGGCCGCCCCAGCGAGATGCCCCTCACCGTTGAAGCGCGCTTCGACCGAGACCGCGCCTGGAAGAATCTCATCTTAGATCGCTATAAGTACTTCTATCAAAAGATCTATCCTCAGCTGTGCGAGCTTGTCGAGGACTCACCGTTGCATCGGATGCCAGAGGCCCTCACTCGGGAGAGGGGGTACGGTGTCATCTCGTGCGGGTTCGTCTCGACGCTCGTTACAGAGAAGAATCACTTTGCGTTGGGGTATGCGCACCCGTTGCCGGAGCGGGCGCTTGTGGGTTTTCTGAAGA
>CAZODX010000108.1:0-4796 GCA_964578715.1 uncultured Thermotogae bacterium
ACCAAGACTTGATCGTTATAGATCTTGCGGACCTTCTTCGCCGTGCTTTTGAGCACGACGTTGTTGAGCGTCGCCTGGCCATCGGAAGCGATCACCGCGCGACGCTCCCGCGCCGAGCGAATGGCGAGAATAGTCGTGCCGTGTATCTGTGCGTTCACAAGAGCTATTCTAACTCTGGGAGCTGGCCCCTGCAAGCACCGTTAGCGCAGCTCGAACTTTTGGATGCGATGGTTGTCCGAATCAGCGATATAGACAAAGCTCTCAAAGATCGCGATGCCCCGAGGATTTTGGAACTCACCGGGGGCGCTCCCCTCCTTGCCCCAGACGAATAAGAGCCTTCCCGTCGGGTCAAATACTTGAATACGATGGTGCCCTTGATCGGTCACATAGATCCGATTCAATCTGTCCACGGCCAGATGGTACGGGCGGCGCATCTGATCATCGGCGGTGCCGGGGCCGCCAAACTTCGCTAAAAATCTCCCTTGAGCATCGAATTTCTGCACGCGGTCGTTCTTGTTATCCGAGACGTAAATATTTCCCTCGGCGTCGATGGCAATCCCCGCTGTTATCGTGAACTGGCCATCGCCCGTGCCGAAGGCCCCAAATTTCCCCAAGAACTTCCCTGTCGGACTGAACTTCTGCACCCGATGGTTGAACGCGTCGGCAACATAGAGATTGCCGTCTTTATCCAAAGCGATACCGACGGGAATGTTAAACTGCCCATCGCCCAGCTCCAAAGGCCCAGGCCCATCGGGATCGATACACCCCTTGCCCGATTGCAGCTCGCAGAACGTCCCCCATTTCGCTAGGAATTTCCCGTTTCTGTCGAACTTCTGAATGCGATTATTGAACGTATCTGCTACGTAGATAGTGCCGTCGCGGTCGAGCGCGATGCCGCCTGGGCTTTCAAATTGCCCATTGCTTGCGCCCTTGGAGCCCCAGTACGTCAGGAACTTCCCATTGCTATCGAACTTCTGAATGCGATGGTTCTCGGTGTCGGCGACGTAGACATTGCCCTGGGCGTCCACGGCGATGCCCTCAGGGGCGTTCAATTGCCCGGCTTTGTCTCCCTGTTGGCCCCACTGCGCGACGAAGACCACAGGCGCTTGCGCTATCCCCGCGATGAGCAGCACAACAAGACCAAGGCGAATCATAATGCCTCCTTTGGGTCTGAGCTTATCTATATTCTACCGAGCTGCGTGAAGATCTCCAGGAGCTGAGCCACCGAGTGCTGAATGCTCATATGGCGCGCGCGCTCTTTGGAATTCTCTCTCAGGCGCGCCCGCCATTGCCGATCTTGCAGAAGATCTAAAACCGTCTGAGCAAAGATCTGTTCGTCTTCGGGGACGAGTATGCCCGTCTCGCCATCAAAGACCACATCGACAACGCCCATAGCACGCACGGCGACCGCGGGCAGTCCTGCGGCCATCGCTTCCATGAGAACTAACCCTTGGGTCTCGGTCTTGGACGCAAAGACGAACAGATCCGCCGCTCGATAATAGTCTACTAAGTCTTCACGGGGAATGAAGCCCGTAAATATGACGCGATCCCCAAGTTGAAGCTCCCGGGCATACTGCTCGAAGATGGGCCGGTGTGGGCCCCCACCCGCGAGCACCAAGCGCACAGGGTGCGCCCCTTGCCAACGATCCAACAGCACGCGGAACGCTCGAAGCAGAAAGTGCAGATTCTTTTCAGTGCCCAAGCGCCCCGCATAGAGCAAGAAGAACTCATTGGGGGCAAGCCCCAAAGCTCCACGCGCGTCAATTCTCACAGGGCGCTCGAAGGGCTCTATATCTACCCCAAAAGGGAGCACGTAGATGGGCTTGTGGACCCCATAGCGAAGGAGCTCTTCCCTCATGGCATGAGATGGGGTCGTGATCGCGTCGCAGCGATTGCAGAACGCCGCGCTCATGCGCTCCGCCATCTTTTTGGTTGGGCGAATCCATCGGGGCAAATAGTGGAGATACTCGGTGAAGAGCGTATGGTACGTATGGACGTGGGGCAGATTGTATCTTCGTGCGACGCGGATCGCCAGCAGCCCCATCGAGACCGGCGTATGGCTATAGACGACCTCGAGCTTAGGGAAGACCGAAAACGCCCGACGATCATAGGGAATAACGATCCGGCTGTCTTTATGAAAGTACGCAGTGAGAGCCGGAAATCGAAAGACGCGCCCGTCCTCGGTGCGCTGGGCGCGAAAGTACGCAGGGGCGAAGATATAGACCTCATGGCCTTGGCGAGTGAGCACGCGATCCACTTCTTCAAGAATGCTCGTGACGCCGTTGATCTGCGGCGTGAATGTGTCGGTGAAGATACCGATCTTCATAGCGATCACTCCTCAACCGAGTGCATGCACTCGGGACAGAAATGTTCTGCGCAAAGCAAGCCGCACCGCGGGCAGGGCTTCCAGCCCAGCTTCCGGCGCGCGATCTCGATTTTCTTTGCTTTCTTCATGAGCTGAATCAACGCGGAACGCAGGGCTGCATCTGGGACGTCTGCGGCGAGCTGCTCGACCTCGTGCTCTTCTGTGGGGCTGAGCTCAACAGACTCCAGCGAGAGCACCGAAGGTATCGTAGGAAAGCTCTCGACCCGAAAGCGAATCTCCCTGACGCGCTCCGACCCCAGCGCCGTGTTCAGCTTCTTTTTGAACTCCTCGCGCATCAGGCTGAACTCATGCTGGACGACGTGATTGGGTACAGCGACGAAGAGCACGCCGTCATGAACCCAGATCGGGCGCGCTAAGCGTGCGATCTGCTCCCCCACGACGCGGTCCCATAGGAGGGCCGGTTCTTGCTCGCGGTACTGCTCGAGTAGCCCGTACTTGCTCAAGACTTTCTCAAGAACCATTGCGTCAATCACAAGGGATCACCCGACCTCCTTCGAGCGCGAAGATGCGGCGGGCCGCCGCACGCACTTCGGGATAGACTTCAGCGATATCTGTGACCGTATGGGTGAGAAAGATCTGAATCTCTTTGGGCAGAAGCTGCAAGAGCCGCTGGAGCCGAGAGCGGTCCAGCTCGGAGAGCACGTCATCCAAGATCAGTACGGGATACTCGCCAAAGCGCTGGTGGTGCAGATCGAGCTGGGCGAGCAGGACCGCGCAGAGCGCAGACTTCTGCTCGCCCTGGGAGCCAAAGCGCTTCAAATCGCGACCGTCAAGATCAAAGCGCAGATCGTCGCGGTGCGGGCCGACGAGCACCATGCCGCGCCGGATCTCCTCGGCAGTAGCGTCTTGGATGAGCTGAGCTAAGGGGGCTTCCAACCCTTCATATACTATCTTGAGCGTGCTCTCCTGCCCGCAGATCGCCTGATAGCGTTGTGACAGGGTCTTGTTCAGCTCCCTGATATATTCGCGTCGCTTGGCGACGAGCCAGCTCCCACGGGTGATGAGCTCTTGATTAAAGACCTCAAGGACTTCTAAATCGGGGTTCCCCTGGCGCAGCAGGGCGCTCTTGCGCTGGAGCGCCTGCTCGTACTCGTGCAGCACATGACGATATTCACGGGAGAGATCGGCAATGCTTCTATCGAGAAACCGACGGCGCTGCTCCGGACGCCCTTTGATGATCTGCAATTCGTCAGGGGTGAAGAGCAGGACGCGCAGGCGTGCGCTCAGCTCGCTTTGCGTTTTCTTTTCGTGATTGAGCTCGAGGGTCTTGGCGCGCGCTCGCCCGTCCAGATAGACCCGGATCTCGTCGCCGTCTACAGAGAGTTCCAGGGCGGTCTCGTGCTGCCCAAAAGCGATCAGGTCGCGCTGGCGCTCGCCCTTGAGCAGCCAGCCCTTCGCTATATAATAGATCGCTTCACAGAGATTACTCTTGCCTGCGGCGTTTGGACCAATAATGAGATTGAGCCCTCCGTCAGGGATAAGCTCTGTGGGCGCAAGGTTGCGGAAGTTATACAGCGCGAGGCGCTCGATCTTCATCTCAAGATATTTTACTGAGCGTGGGCCGCCAAGGCGAGCAGCTGGGCTTTCAATTGAGCGATCTCCCCGGCAAAGAGTGGGCTTTCCGCCAAGGCCTTCGCCCTGCGATACGCATGCATAATCGTGCTGTGATCGCGCCCACCGAAGATCGCTCCCAACGCCGGGAAGGAGTGATCGGTCAGCTCGCGCGCCAAATAGATCGCGATCTGGCGCGCACAGACGACGCGTCGCTCCCGGCTCTCCCCCTCCAGGTCCTCGACGCTGATCTGATAGTATCGCGCGACTTCGCGCTTGATGAGCTCGGGCGTGAGGGGCTTAGGGCGCTCCCACAGAGGGAGTATATCTTTCAGCGCTTCCGGGGAGAGCTCATGGCCGTTGAGGGCGAGCGTCGCGGTCACGCGCACGAGCGCCCCTTCGAGAGCCCGCACGCTGGAGCGCACCCGCTCCGCGATGTATTCTAACGCTGCAGGCGGGAGATCCAGCTGGAGCTCGTGGGCTTTGGCGCGCAGGATCGCCAGTCGCGTGGCGAAATCCGGCGGCTGGATATCCGCGACCAGGCCCCAGCGAAACCGCGAGATCAGCCCCTCATGGAGATGGGGCAGGGCCTCCGGAGGCCGATCCGACGTCAGCACAATTTGCTTGCCCCGCTGATAGAGCTCGTTGAACGTGTGAAACAGTTCTTCTTGAGTGGCGGCCTTCTCGCGCAAAAAGTGCACGTCGTCGAGCAACAGAATATCGACGGAGCGATAGAGCTTGCGGAACTGCGCGGTCTTCTTCTCGTGGAGCGCGCGATAGAATTCGGTGGCGAAGCGCTCGCACGTGACATAGAGAATTTTGAGCCACGGGGAGCGTCGTGCGGCTTCATGGCCGATGG
>CAZODX010000108.1:4806-5453 GCA_964578715.1 uncultured Thermotogae bacterium
GCATGGAGAAGATGGGTCTTGCCCAAGCCCGACGCACTGTAAATAAAAAGCGGGTTGTAGGCACGCGCAGGGTTCTCCGCGACCGCAAGGGAAGCAGCATAGGCCAATCTGTTGCTCGCGCCACGGACAAAACGCGCGAACGTGTACTCGGGCCGCAGCGCCGGAGCAACAGACGGGGGATAGTCCTGCAAAACAGCTTCCGATCGCATCGTTTGCTAACCCCTGGTGCTGGTAGGTGCCCACAGCATAGCAGAGACCGCCGGGCGTTGTCAAGTCCACAAGAGGGGGTGAGGCTGCGAGAGATTCCAGATCCAAAAAGAATTTTTCGCGCAGCACCGTCGAAGTGACACGACGGCGTACGGCGAGATGGAGCGCGGAGCAGGGGTTTGCTCGTTGGGGAATCACCCCAGAGATTTTGCGGGAAATTGATCACCCTAGTTAGCAGACATAGCCTTATGAGGTCGCCCGCACGAGGGTCACTATTCCTAAGGTGATCGCCAGGAGCGCGATCAAGAATCTGAGGGAGCGCACGGGGAGCCTTTGCACCGTGACCGCTGCCAAAGGCGTCGAGATCACCGCCCCAACGAGGATGGGCAGGGCCAGATGCCACTCCACCCCGCTCACTGTTATCCCATACATAATGACGC
>CAZODX010000109.1:0-3406 GCA_964578715.1 uncultured Thermotogae bacterium
TATACCTCATAGTTGAAGCTGATCTACGACAGGGAAGATTATAGCTGGTGTCACATCCCCCTGCAAGGTGGCAAAGGCTTGGTGCGTATCCCCATTTTCATTTAGTTATTTGACAAACCCTTAGAGGGATGCTAAAATTTATACTGACCGGTCAGTATAATATCTCAAAGGGGGTGTCCCTATGGCAACTCGTACAGCACAGCCGTGGCCGGTATGGATCAACGTCGTAGTTGGGGCATGGTTAGTCATCTCAGGCGGGCTGCTCAGGTTTGAAACGGCACCCTTATGGAACTCGATCATCGTTGGGATTATAGTGGCGGCGTTAGCGCTGTGGTCCTACTTTGGGAAGCAGAAGTGGGCACATTGGGGAAATATAGTGGCAGGGGCCTGGCTCTTCTTCTCCCCATGGATCTTAGGGTTTGCGGACAAGCCTGGCCCTTTGTGGAACAGCTTAATTTTCGGGGTGATCGCAGCCGCGGACGCCTTGTGGGGGGCCCTCATGAAGGAGTAATATATATAATGTGAGGAGAAAGAGAGGGGCCTCGGCACGGGAGCGTCTGCTTGAGGCGGCCCTGAAGCTCTTTGCGGAGCGTGGTCAGGACGCCTCAGTAGAGGAGATCGCGCGCCAGGCCCAGGTCGCGAAGGGGACGGTCTATTATCATTTTGGGAACAAGCGCCAACTTCTCCAGCAAGCCTTAGAAGCAGAGCTTGAGAGGCTGGTGCCCTCCCCTACTTCCAGCACTGATCCCTTGGAGCAATTACGTGCCGTCATAGAAGGGCTTGCTCAGTGGACGATGGGGCGGCCGGAACGGCTTCGTGCTCTCCTTTTGGCGGGGCAGCCAGGCTCGGGTCTGACGGCAGAAGCTGGGCATCAGCTCCGAGACCGGGTGCTCCATCTGCTGCAGCGAGCCCTCGCGCTTGCGCAGGCAGCAAAGCTCATCACCAATCCCGCACCCTCAGAGCTGATCGCCGTAGCCCTCTTTGGTGCGCTGGTACATATTTTAGACTATTGGCAACGCCAGGGGCGCCCCATCAACCCGCATCAGCTGAGCACTGCTTTCTTAGATTTCATCTTGCGGCGCTAAATCTGGATCTTATCCTCGGTGGGCGACTCCAATCGGTCGTGCTCGTGAAAGTAGACCCGTGTCGTCTCGATGGATTTATGTCTTGCGGCGATCTGGGCTTCAATGATCGAAGCGCCACTTTGGATCGCGAGCGTCACGAAACTGTGCCTCAAGCTATGGGGGGAGATCTTCTCGGTCTTCAGGCCGGTCTTGATTAAGTATCTATTAATAATGCGGTTGACCTGGCGAGTGGTGAGGCGTCCCCCTTTGTTGCGCGCCCGCACCCCGATAAATAACGGATCCGAGGGCTTTGCCGGACCTCGGGCCGCCAGCCAATCTTCTAACGCTTGCACGGTCGGCTCCGCCAGCACGACAAACTCGTCGCGCTCGTCTCGGCCCTTGCCCCAGATGCGCAAGATCTGGCGTCCGCGACGGCTCTCGATATCCCCGACGTTGGCCCGCACGATCTCGATGACCCTTAAGCCGTTACGAGCCATTAAATTCATAATCGCGAAGTCGCGCTTGCCCATGAGCGTCGAACGATCCACAGACTCAAAGAGCTTGCGTAGCCCCTCACGCGAGATGTCTTGGCGCAGGTGCCCGCGGGGCCGCCGAATCCCCTTCACGTTCTCTACAGGGTTTTCGGGATAAAACCCCTCGGCGACGCAGTACTGAAAAAATCTGCGCAGCGCGACAAGATACGTCGCGACGGTATTAGCAGCGTGACCTTGCCGTAACCATTCTTTATAGAGCTTGATCTCGCTCTGCGTGACCGGCGCATCAGGAGGTCTGCCGTTGCGCCAGGTGAGAAAATTTTTCAGCCCCTCACGGTAGGTGCGCATGGAGGAGGGGTTGACGTCGAGCGAATTGATGAAACCATCGATCAGATCTGCTAAATCTTTTTTGAGCCTCACCCTGGTCATAGCCACCCCCTCTGGCGCCGTATTATACCAGAGGGTGGGTGGGCGTGCGCAAGTTGCCCCCTCAGTCGGTGCCCAACGTCCGCACTCCCGTTGACATCGCTCCTTGGGCGTGATCAGGGCTACTATTAGACTAAAGCACACGAGCAGTGAATTATTATGAAGGAGGACGAACCGACGATGAAGCGTCTTGGTATCGTGCTGCTGGTCGTGATGGTCGCGTTGGCTGTGCCCGCGTGGGCCCAATCGGACAAAGACGAGTTGGCCGAGAAGGTCTTCAAGCTTGAGCAAGGCTTCAAGCGCATGGAACAGATGCTCAAGGACCTCTCGTTCCAGGTGCAGCAAGCCGGAGGGTTGGGAGAGATCGTCAAAGAGATTTCGTTTGAACTCAAGCAAGCTGAGAGCATGCTCCGCGATCTGCAGGGCTTGGAGAAGAAGATCTCTGGCGAGATCCAGCCCAAGATCGCCAATTTAGAGACGAGCATTGCGGGCTTGGCCCAGGGGACAAAAGAGAAGTTCGATCTGCTCTCGTCGAGAATCTTTCAGAGTGAGGGCATGATTGATCAGCTCAATGTGCGCTTGAAGGGCATGGAAGATCGAGTCCGCCAAGTCTTGAGTCTTAACGATCAAGTGATGGCGCTCCAAGAGCGCGTAAGCACCCTAGAGAAACAGATCAAGCTGCCCATTGACCCGCAGAAAGCTGACGAACTGACGGCGAAGATCGCGGAGCTACGCGAGCAGGTGAAGGGCTTAGGCAACGTCGTGTCGGGTCTGACGAACAAAGTGCTCAAGACTGAAGAAGGCGTTGCGGCTCTCCAGGCGCAGCTGGAAGAGCAAACGGCTCAGATTCAGAAGATGCAAGAGGAGTCAGCGGCACTGAAGAAGCGTCTAGCGGCTGCAGAGAATCAATTACAGACCAACATGATGATCGGCGCGCTGGGTATCGCGATTGGTGCGCTCGCGGCGTTGAAAGCGTTCGGAGTATTTTAACCATGTGCAAGCCATCAGCGCGATGAACTGAGCGAGCTGAGTGCTGGTCAGTCCAGCAGCGCGATCCCCTCTATCTCGATCGCGGCGTCTCGAGGGAGTCTCGAGACTTCGATAAACGATCGAGCTGGAGGGTTTTCTTTGAAATATTCTGAGTAGACTTGGTTGATCGCCTGAAAATCTTTTAAGTCTTTGGCGAAGACCGTGACTTTGACGAGCTTGTCCATCGAGCTGCCCGCAGCTTCGAGGATCGCCTTGAGATTCTCGAGAGATTGTCGCGCTTGGGCTTGGATATCTCCTGAGACGATCTGTCCCGTCTTGGGGTCGAGGGGGATCTGTCCTGAGACGAAGACGAAGCCGTTGGCGACGATCGCTTGGGAGTAGGGGCCGATGGCGGCTGGGGCTTTCTCAGTTGTAATGATGCGCTTGGGCATA
>CAZODX010000109.1:3506-5390 GCA_964578715.1 uncultured Thermotogae bacterium
GATTCCAGGGATGATTGCCAGGATTGCCGAGGCCGTTTTGATTGCCTGACACGTTGTTCCCGCTGATGTCTTCTATTGTCATCCCTTCGAAGACTGCTTGACCGAAGAAGACATCTTCTGAATACCCGCACTGCTTGAGAGAAGCACCTACTCCCCAGTCAGCGTTATTGATAACCTTCGAGTTAGTAAGCTTCACGTAGGACACCCAATAAACCGTGATGCCGTTACAAACGAGACTCTTCTTTTTGCAATCCTCGCTTGTGCCGTTGTTTTGAATGAGAGAGTGTTTGATCTCAACCTGGGCTTCGGCTTCCTCCACCCCTGCTAGAGTGATGCCGCTTGCTTTGTTGCTCGAGATCTGGGAATCAATAATAGTAGCTCCAGCTGGATAGCCTCCTAATCCCCCTATGTTCAATATGAAGACACCACTTCCGTTATCTGATATGAGGGAGCTCGTGATAGCAAGCTGCCCTGGTTCTTGCATATAGATACCGTACCCTTTATTATCTAATAGCCGAGAGTGAGCGATAGTAACATCAGCGCCTACTATAAAAATACCAACCCCATCACTGCTCGAGATTTGCGATTCGGAGATGATCACCTTTGCAGCAAATATCGAGATATTTTGCCATTCACCTCCAGTGACGGTGAGCCTCTCTAGAAACACCGCGGTCTGGAGAGGGCCGTAAATACTAATACTTGCTTTCCCCAGCTTAGTCTGTTCCCAGCCTGCACCGCGCAGCGTCAGGCTCTTTTTGATCTCAATGTTTTCTTGCCACGTCCCTGTTGCTAGACAAATAACCGCGCCCTCAGAAGCTCCGTCTATCGCCTTCTGGATGGACTGCCCCGGCTGCACCGTTACGGTGCAGTCTGCTTGAGCTAGCCCAACTGGCCCCTCTTGCGCTACAGCTCCCACAAGCATGACCACAGCCGCACACAGCCCGAAGAGCTTTATCAAACGCATACAGCTCTCCTCCTTTCAGCGCCGTCGAATGCAGAATCGATCTCTGCGGTATTCTACCCAAAAGTGATCTAATACGCCGGCACGCCCTAACACCGCTGGCACCTGCTCCTCCTTCACAAAGATTACCGGCAGCTCGAAGATGTGTCCGAGGAGCTCAGCTTGCACCACGTGTAGATATCCAGAGCCGCTCCCATACAGGCCACTAATGGGCAGCGGCTTTCCCGCCTCTAGCTGTAATCCAAGTATTCGGGCGAAGCTCGCGGGATAGATGCTGAAATCAGCGCCCATGTCCACATAGGGTTGAGTCCGCAAGCGCTGCCCTTGCGGCCCAATCAGATAAAGCTCCGGCAGAATAGGTCGGTCAACTGCCCCTAGGCCAGCCGTGAACTCTAGAGTATAAGGGAAGCACCGGACACGAGTCATCTAGAGTACTAGAACAGCTTCCGTGGGCGGAAAGTACTTGAGCACAGGCTCACGATGAGGATACTTCTGCTTAGCTTTTTCGTAGGCCTCTTGCGCGGTCTGCCCAGACCCAGCTATCTCTTGTCCTACAAAGGCCACATACTGCCCAGCGTACTGGGACGAAAGCTCCAGGGCTCTCTCTTGAAGGAATTTAAACTCTTCAAAGCTTCTGCGCACCATGATGCTTTATTATACTGCTTTTTGACGCCCCGCTCCCAGTGTTATAAAATGCCCGTGTGACTAGTATAGAGCAAGGGAGGAGATTATGGTAACTCCAGTCAGAACGGATCGTCTCAGCTTCTTGGATCAAGAGCTGAAGAACTTAGAAGAGCAGGGCTTCGTCTGGAAGCCCAGAACGCTTCAGAGCGAGCAGCGCGCCCGCGCCATCTTCGACGGACGTGAGGTCGTCAATCTCTCGTCGAATAATTATCTGGGGTTGACGAACCATCCCAAGATGC